>JAJQAJ010000012.1 GCA_021203865.1 Clostridia bacterium | reverse complement strand
GTATCTCGAACCTCTCGGCGTCGAAGTATGCGGCAGGGTCGTTTCGGTTGGCGAGATCGCCGACGAGGGGAACTACTCCTTCGAGCAAGTAAAAGAAGTTAAAAATAATGCACTTTTCATGGCGGACGCGGATAAGGCGGAAGATGCGAAAAGAAGGATAGATGAAGCGAAAAAAGCGGGCGACACCCTCGGAGGAGTCATAGAAATAAGGGTAAAGGGGCTCAAACCCGGATTCGGAAGCTGCATGCAGTACGACAAAAAACTGGACGCGCGCCTTTGCGGGGCACTCATGAGCGTGCAGGCGATAAAGGGGGTAGAAGTAGGACTCGGATTTAAGGCGGCCTCGCTTCCCGGCTCGAAGGTCCACGACGAGATCTTTTATGAAGACGGAGAATTTACCCGCAAAACGAACAACGCGGGCGGCATAGAGGGCGGAATGAGCAACGGAGAGGAGATAATACTTCGCGCCGCGATGAAGCCCATCCCCACGCTCATGAAGGGGCTCGACACCGTGGACTATGTCACAAAGAAGCCCGTAAAGGCCGCGGGCGAGAGAAGCGACGTCTGCGCAATATGCGCGGCCGAAATCATCGCCGAGTGCGTAGCGGCGTTCACTCTTGCGGACGCTGTGTCGGAAAGGACGGGCGGGGACACGTACGGGGAGGTTTTGAAGCGTTATGCAGACCTTGCGGATTGAAACTTCGTCAAATGAGAGCACGATATACTGCGGTGAAGGTTCCTTTGAAAATCTGAAGGAACTCGTCAAATACGAATCTCTTTTCATCGTGACCGACACGAACGTCGATAGGCTGTACGGGGATCTTTTGAAAAAAATGTTTCCCCCGAAAAAGAAACTTCCTCATATTGTCGGCAAATATGTCCTTCCGGCCGGGGAGAAGAGCAAGAACTACACCGAACTTTTCAACATATTAAGCGCCATGGCTGACGCGAGTCTCACGAGAGGAGGATGCGTCTTGGCGATGGGCGGAGGAGTTGTCGGCGACATAGGGGGCCTCGCGGCGTCTCTTTACATGAGAGGCGTTCACCTCGTTCAGATCGCGACTACACTTCTCGCGCAGGTGGACAGCTCCGTGGGCGGGAAGACCGCCGTGGACCTCGGCAAAATAAAAAACGCGGTGGGGACGTTCTATCAGCCCGAAATCGTCATCATAGACCCGATGTTTTTGAAGACCCTGCCGTTCAGAGAGATTCGCTGCGGGCTCGGCGAGATACTCAAATATGCCGCCATTGACAAGGGCATATACCGGAAAGTCAGCAATCGATATGACGAGGACGAGAGTCTGTACGACCTTGGTTTCATTCAGGGAATCATTTACGACTGCGTGGCATGCAAGGCGAAAATCGTCGGAGAGGACGAGAAGGACACGACGGGGAGACGTGAATATCTCAACGCGGGGCATACCGTCGGACATTCTCTCGAGCTTTATTACGGGCTCCGTTCGCACGGCGAGTACGTCGCTATAGGGCTTTTGTACGAGATGTATTTCGCGATGGAAATAAGAATGTGTACGTTTGAGTTCTTCAACGAGTTCGGAGATATAATCCTGAACGTTCTCGGCGCGGTTCCTGAATTTTCCTCGATAGACAAGACGGTCGAGCTGGCGCTCCACGACAAAAAAAACACGGAAGGCGGAATGATATCCGTCGTCGCGCCCTGCGGCGAGGGGAAGTCCTGCAAAATAGGATTCCATGAAAATCACTACGAAATGTTGCTCAAAGAGGCGAACAGAATCATGTCGGAAATGTCACCGTCGTTATCGATGTGTCTCATAGGAGAAGATGTCTATTCCTCGACGAGCGACGAGATTCACGATTTTATCTGCGAAAAGCTCGGATACGAGACAGATTATTCCATGTTCTCGATTCCACCCAGCGATTTTGATTCAAGCATCGGGGATAAGTTGGACATTTATGTCGGAATAAACTTCACCATGCCGTACAAGGTCTCCGTCATTCCATATCTTGACAAACTTGTCGGGGACGCGCAGGTTTTCGGGGCGGTGAACACCGTCTGCACGGCGACTCGCGAGGGATACAACACGGACGGAGACGGGTTTATGCTCATGCTCGAAAACGCCGGGATAAAGGCGCGGGGCAAAAAAGTTCTTCTGATCGGCGCGGGCGGCGCGGGAAGGGCCGTCGCGAAGAAACTCAAAGACGCGGGCTGCGACGTGGACGTGCACTCCGAACACGGAAAGAGCGCGATGGCCGTGGCGAAGGAGTTCGGATGCAATTTACTGAAGGAGATTTCGCCCGAACCGTACGACATCATAGTGAACGCATCGGGCGTCGGGATGCACGAGAGCATTGGGCGGTCCCCCGTGGGTGAGGACGTCATATCAAAATGCGGCACTGCCGTCGATTTGATATACGCGCCCAGGGAAAGCGAGTTTCTGGCCATCGCGAGAAGGTGCGGAAAGAAAACGCTGAACGGAGAGGCGATGCTTTTCTACCAGGCATATTATTCGGACTGCATATACCTCGGGCTTGAGGCGGACGCCAAAACGGCGAAAAAGCTGTACAACGCGTACATAAGACAGAATGAGAGGGACGGGAAATGAAATTTGCATTCATAAACGGAGTGAACCTCAACATGACGGGGACGAGGGAAAAGGACGTGTACGGCACCGAGACCCTGGAAG
>JAJQAJ010000076.1 GCA_021203865.1 Clostridia bacterium | reverse complement strand
CAACATTTCTCGCATGCCGACGAGGCAAGTGGAATTTACTTTGACAATTTACGTTTCCCGCGCGAATGCGGGGACCGCAAATCGCGCATTTGACTTGACTATGCTCCCCCGTGAAGATAAAATAAGACTATATTTTCTAAAAGGCCGGACATGGAAGAAAACGACGAAAGAAAAGATGAAAAAAACGCTCTTTCCGAAGAATACAGGGAGGAAATCTCCGAAGGCGGGGCGATAAACGTCGCGGAGGAAATCCCTGCCGAGGAGCCGGCGGCGACGCCCAAACCCGTCCCCAAAAATCTTCAGAGGCGGGCGGCGTTCATATGCCTTGCGATAGAGATTGTCGCTCTCGCGCTCGTCGTAGTGGGACTTGTGATGGAGCTTCGCTCGGCCGCGAGCGACGGGGAAATCCTGACGGGGTTCATAATACTGCTTTTCGGGGTGTTCATAGCGATAATCGACGTCATCTGGTTTTTCACGTTCACGTCCCGAGCCAACAAAATCAAGAAAAACGCGGAAAGCGCCGCACCTGACAAAAACAGCGGCGACAAAAAAGACGGCGAAGGTTGAGAAATGCTTACACTGGATAAAATTTATCATGCGAGATACATTTTAAGCGACACGATAAGGCAGACGGACATAATATATTCGCCCGTCTTTTCGGCTCAGACGGGCTGTGAGCTCTTCCTCAAACCCGAAGTTCTGCAGATAACCGGCTCGTTCAAAATACGCGGCGCGTATTACAAGATATCCCAGCTCACCGACGAGGAGAAGGCCAAAGGTGTCATCGCCTGCTCCGCCGGAAACCACGCCCAGGGTGTCGCACTCGCGTCCCAGAAATTCGGCATACGATCCATAATATGCATGCCGGAAGGCGCGCCCATATCCAAGGTCGAGGCCACGCGCTCATACGGTTCGGAGATAATACTGGTGCCGGGCGTATATGACGACGCGCACGCCGAGGCGGAAAGGCTTAGGGACAAATACGGATACACCTTCATACACCCCTTCGACGACGAATGCGTCATCGCGGGACAGGGGACGATAGGGCTTGAGATTTTGGACGAAATGCCGGACGTTGACGCGATAATAGTGCCTGTGGGCGGCGGCGGACTCATCTCCGGGATAGCTTACGCCGTGAAATCACTCAACCCCAACATAAAAATATACGGCGTGCAGTCATCGGGGTCCCCCTCCATGCTCGCATCGCTTTCCAGCGGGAAGATAGTCGCACTTGACAGTTGTTCGACCATCGCGGACGGCATCGCGGTCAAGGAAACCTCGCCCATAAACTTCAACATCTGCAAAGAGTACGTCGACGGGATAGTCACAGTCAACGACGACGAGATTGCGGCCAGCATCCTCTCCCTCATAGAAAAGCAAAAGATGATATCGGAAGGCGCGGGCGCGGCCGCGCTCGCGGGAGTGATGTTCGGCAAAATTCCGGAGCTAAAAGGAAAGAAAGTCTGCTGCGTCCTCTCCGGCGGAAACATAGACGTCACAATTCTTTCAAGGATAATCTACCGCGGACTTCTGATGTCCGGAAGGTCATGTTCCCTCACTTTGGAGATAGGCGACAGGCCGGGACAGATAAGGGATGTGTCCTCAATTATCGCGGCCTGCGGCGGAAATATCACGGAAATTCTGCACCTCCGCTCGAATGAAGGCATGTCGGTCAACGACTGCTATCTCAAAATAGAGATAGAGACCCGCGACGCGGAGCACATAAAGATGATAAAAGACAAGCTCTTGGAAAACGGATTCAAACTCGTGCAAAATTAGGAGATGAAATGACAAAGACAGTTGTAACAGACAAGGCGCCCGCGGCGATAGGACCCTATTCCCAGGCAAAAATTTTCGGAAACCTCGTTTTTGCGTCGGGTCAGATTCCCATTAACCCCGAAACGGGGAACATGGAAGACACAACGATAGAAGGTCAGACCGAACGGGTATGTCAAAACGTCGAGGCACTTCTCGAAGCAGCCGGCACATCCATTGAAAAAGTCATAAAGACCACCTGCTTCCTTTCCGACATGGCGGATTTTTCGGCGTTCAACGCCGTGTATGAAAAACACTTCACATCAAAGCCCGCAAGATCCTGCGTGGCGGTGAGAGAGATTCCGAAAGGCGCCAAAGTCGAAATAGAGGTCACAGCCGAAATCTGAACACACACCATAACAAACAAGTTAGAGAGAACCATATTTGGAGAACAACATGAAAACAGCCATCGTAACCGACAGCAACAGCGGCATAACCCAGAAAGAAGGTGAAGAATTAGGTGTGCGCGTCGTGCCCATGCCCGTCCTCATTGAGGAAAAAGACGAAAATGGTGAGATGAACATCAAGCAGTATTTCGAAGACCTCACCTTAACACAGGAAGAGTTTTACGAAAAGCTTGAAGCGGACGCGAACGTTTCGACGTCCCAACCCGCCACGTTCGACGTTGGGGAAATATGGAGAGACCTTTTAAAGGAAAACGACGCCATAATCTTCATCCCCATGTCATCGGGACTATCCGACACATGCGCGACTTTCATCCACTACGCGGAGAGCACGCCCGAGTTTTGCGGCAAGGTGTACGTCGTCGACAACCAAAGAATTTCCGTAACCCAGCGCCAGAGCGTCTATGACGCGAAGAAATTGGCGGACGAAGGAAAAGACGCCAAAGAGATATACGACTGGCTCATGGAGACAAAAATGCAGTCTTCCATATATATTATGGTCGCCACAATGAAGTACCTCAAAAAGGGAGGACGCGTCACCCCCGCGGCCGCCGCGATAGGTTCGCTTCTCAAAATAAAGCCGCTCTTGCAAATTCAAGGTGAAAAACTCGACAGATTCAAGATGCCGAGAAAACTTTCCGAGGCAAAGGCCAACATGATAGACGCCGTCAAAAAAGACCTTGACACAAGGTTTAAAGACCTCGCGGCCGAAGGAAAAATGGTGCTTTCCATAGCTCACACCAAAAATTATGATGAGGCGAAGATTTTTGAGAGAGAAGTTCAGGAAGCATTTCCCGGCATGGAGATAGCGTTTATTGACCCCCTCTCACTCAGCGTGTCATGTCACATAGGTCCGGGGGCTCTCGCACTGACGTGTGCGATAAAATACTGAAACGGGTCCGCGTGCGGTTTTACAAGCGTGGATTGGAATTTTATGAAAATAGCGATAGCCTTCGACAGTAACAGCGGGATTCTGAGTGATGAGGCCGAAAAAAGCGGCTTCTTCCTTCTGCCCACTCCGATACTCATCGACGACAAGCAGTATTTTCAGGACGTCAACCTAACAAGTGACGAGTTCTACGAAAAACTACGTGGCGGACACAAGGTCACAACCTCTCAGCCAAGTCCCTATTCGGCGGAAAAACTATGGACTAAGATACTCGGCAGCGGCTATGACCAGATACTGTACTTTCCGATATCCTCTGGCCTTTCAACATCTTGTTACAATCTCGAAAAGGTAGCAAAGCAGAAATTCGACGGGAAGGTGTTTGTCATTGACCACAAACGCGTGTCGGTCACAATGCGCCAGGGCATAGCCGACGCGAAAAAGATGGTGGACGAAGGGAAGAGCCCGGAAGAGATTAAAAAATGGCTTGAAGACACGGCGAGGTATTCCAAAATCTACATAATGGTCCCAAGCCTTGAATATTTGAAACGCGGCGGAAGGATTTCCGCTTCAAAGGCGGCCATAGGCCAGCTTCTCAAAATAAAACCGGTTGTTGAAATAAAAGAAGACGGCATAACGCAGTACAAAAACGTCATGACGACGTCCCAGGGCAGAAAGGCCATGATAGAGGCTTTAAGGCGAAACGTTGAAACCGAGTTCAAAGAGGAATATGAAGCGGGAAAGATGGGCACGGCGATAGCGCACACACAGTGTCCGGAGGAAGCCGAGGAATTCAAGGCGCAGATTGTCAAAGAGCTTCCGAAGCTAAGATTTCTTTGCATAGACGAGCTCAACCTAAGTGTCGCGGCCCATCTAGGACCCGGGGCGCTTTGTACGGGATGTTACATAATATACTGAAAAAGCGAGGCCAAAGCCCCGTTTTTTTGTTATTCCATTCAAGTCTAATCAATGAACTTCATAAGATCGGAAAAGCTCTCCGCGAACTCCTTCGCCCCGAAAGACATTAGCTCTTCTTTGGACCTATATCCCCACAGCGCGCTCACACATCTCACTCCCGCAGCCCGGGCGGTTTCAATGTCGGTCTCCCCGTCACCCACAAACAGGGCGTCACACGCCGACAAGCCTAAGGTTTCCAAGGCGAGATATGTCCCATCCGGGGAAGGCTTCAAAGGATAATCACCCTTCGCGCCCAAAAGAAGGTCGAACGAAAATTCGGACAAAAACTGCGAGCAGACGTTTTCCGTCGCCCTCTGGGGTTTATTGGTGACGACAGCCATCTTCACGCCCTTTCTCTTCGCGGCTGTCAGAAACTCAGCCTCGCCCTCAAAAAGCCGGGTGAGGCAATTATCGCAGACGGCGAACCTTGGAACATAATCGGACAAAACGACATCTACAAGATCAGCTCTTTCCTTCACCGCCCTTTCGACAAGTGCCCTCGCGCCGTTGCCTATGAATTTTCTCGTTTCCTTTGGGGTTATCCCCGGAAGGCCATGCATCAAAAGACACTCATTTAGAAGCTTTTGTATGTCAGAAGACGTGTCAAGAAGCGTCCCGTCAAGGTCAAAAAGAATAGCTTTTACCATGTCACATTTTGTCGGGAGCGCCTATCCCCAAAAGCGTGAGCGCGTTTTTCAAAACACGCTGGACGGCCCAGGTGAGCGTGAGCCGGAAATTTTTCCTGCCTTCCGGAGCCGCCAGAATCTTGCAGTCTATGTAGAACTTGTTGAATTTCTGGGAAAGGTCGACGGCGTATCTCGCGACACAGCTCGGCTCGTATTTTTCAGCGGCCTCTTTGACGGTGTCCGGGAAAGACGCCAAAAGTTTTACGACCTCAAGTTCGGATGGCTCCATCTCCTCCACCTCATATTCTGCGGGAAGACCTCCTTTTTCAATGACGGAGCCGCACCTCGCGGCAGTGTACTGGGCATACACCCCGGTCTCACCCTCAAAAGAGAGAACCTTATCGTATGAGAACGTCACATCCTTTATTTTGGCGTTGTAAAGCGCCCCGAATATGACGGCGCCTATCCCCACGGTCTCGGCAGTCTTTTCTTTGTCTTCAAGGCCGGGATTTTTCTCATTTATCGTCTGATACGCCTTTTCGACGCATTTTTTTATAACGTCCTCGAGCCAAACCACCTTCCCCTGTCTCGTCGACATCGCGCCATCTTCAAGACTCACCATGCCGAACGCCACATGCACCATGTCTTTCGCCCAGTCGTAACCCATGAGCTCCAGAACTTTGAAAATTTGCCTAAAATGCAGATTCTGCTGGTAGGCGACGACATAAAGGCACTTGTCGAAATCATACGTGTTTTTTCTGTAAATCGCCGCAGCGAGGTCCCTCGTCGCATATAGCGAGGCGCCGTCCGAGCGAAGAATGAGACACGGCGGCATTCCGTACGGTTCAAGGTCGACTATCTTCGCGCCCTCGCTCTCCTTCAGAAGACCTTTTTCCTCGAGTCTTTCTATGACGGGCTGCATCTTGTCGGAGTAGAATCTTTCCCCGTTGTAACTGTCGAACTTCACGTTGAGCTTATCATATATGCCGTTCACATAATCAAGCGTCATCGATTTAAACCAGTCAAAAAGCTCGTTCGCCTCCCTGTCACCACTCTCTATGAGGCGAAAATACTCCCGTGCCTCGGCCTCCATCTCCTCCGTGGCCTCAGTGCCGAAACGTACATACAAATCATTCACCGCGTGTATGCCGCCTTTTTCAACCTCTTCTCTGACGCCCCAGTGCTTGTATGCCGAAATGAGCTTGCCGAACTGCGTGCCGTAATCGCCCAGATGATTTATGCCTATTGTTCTATAACCCAAAAAAGAAAATATCTTGTAAAGCGAGCCGCCAAGTACGGTCGTCGAAAGATGTCCTATGTGGAATGGCTTCGCAATGTTCACCGACGAATAGTCTATGCATACAGTCTTGCCCATCCCAATGTCGGATGAACCGTACATCTCGCCTTTTTCAAGAATTTCTTCAAGTGTGTCGGCGGCGAGCGTCAGTCTGTCCACTGTAAAATTGACATAACCGCTGACAGCGGAAACTTTCACCACCACATCGTCGATGGGGTATTTTCCGGCCAATTCCTCGGCTATCGCGACGGGGGATTTTCTCATGACCTTGGCGAGACGAAAACAGGGAAAGGCAAAGTCCCCCATTTCGCTTGACGGCGGAAGGCACAAAAGCTCCTCCCTCTCCTCCGGGGACAGGGAGGGGATGTCAAATTTTTCGGCGATGTACTTTTTGTAATTCATGGTATGCTCCGTAAATAATTTGATTTTTCGGGTAATATCGTTATAATTTTTACTGTGCATGCACGTTCAAGAGGTGTATTTATGAAGCTCGGAGTAATAGGTCTTCCCAACGTCGGCAAATCCACGCTTTTCAACGCCATAACCAAGGCGGGCGCAGAAATGGCGAACTATCCGTTCTGCACGATAGAACCCAACGTCGGCGTCGTGGCCGTGCCGGACGAGAGACTCGACAAACTCGCAAAGCTCTACGACAGCAAAAAAATCACTCCCGCGGTGGTCGAGTTCGTCGACATAGCGGGACTCGTCAGGGGCGCGTCCAAAGGCGAGGGACTCGGCAACAAATTTTTGTCACATGTTCGCGAGTGCGACGCGCTTGTACACGTCGTGAGATGTTTTGAAGACTCCAACATAACTCACGTCTCCACGGTCATAGATCCCGCGGACGACATAAAGACGGTCAACCTTGAACTCATTCTTTCCGACATAGAGGCCGTCGAACGCCGCATGGACAGAATAAAGTCAGCCGCACGTGGCGGTGCCAACAAAGAGGCGCACGCCGAATACGAATTTTTGGAAAAACTGGACGCACACCTTTCCTCTGAAAAGCCCGCGAGACTTTTTGATGTTTCGGAAGACGACGAGGAGTTTTTTGACGCCCTCAATCTTCTTTCCGTGAAACCCGTGATCTACGCCGCCAACATATCAGAGCTGGACATGGGTAAGGACGAAGACGACATAGAGTTTGTGAGAAAAGTCAAAGAGGTGGCCGCGGCCGAGGGAAGCGAGGTTCTCGTCATATGCGCCAAGACCGAAGAGGAAATTTCGGCGATGGACGAAGACAACGCAAAAATGTTTCTGGAAGAGCTTGGTCTCAAAGAGAGCGGCCTAGAGCGTCTCATCAAAAAGTCTTACTCCCTTCTTGGGCTCATCTCATATCTCACCGCCGGTGAAAAAGAAAGCCGCGCCTGGACCATAAAAGAGGGGACCAAAGCCCCGAAGGCCGCGGGGAAAATCCACACCGACTTCGAGAAAGGCTTCATTCGCGCGGAGGTGTGCGACTTCGACACATATATGGAATGCGGAGGATACAACGGCGCGAGAGAGAGAGGAAAAATACGTTCGGAAGGCAAAGACTACGTCATGAAGGACGGCGACGTCGTACTCTTCCGTTTCAACGTGTAAATGACTTTACTAATGAGAAAATCTGTGGTATATTTTATACATGGATTTGCAGGTGTCGCCTAGCGGTATGGCGTCAGCTTCCCAAGCTGATTTCGGCGGGTCCGACTCCCGTCACCTGCTCCATGAGGGTTCTTTCGCGGAATCCTTTATTTTTTTGTCTTTTCCGATTTGAGACACCGTCTTTCGTCTCTTAGACGCGCTCTCACATCTCTCTTCTTTTCGCGCTCTTTTTTCTTTCCGTCTTTGACGTAGGCTTTAAGCTCGGCGAACATCGCCTTTTCGCCCTTTTCGGAAAGCAGAGTGAGAAAATATTCGAGCCTTTTCGCGGTATCAGAGTGCATGCCCTTTATGTCCGTGTGTTTAAGATAGTAGTCGAGCGGGGCGCTGTCGGTGTACTTTTTCTTCAGGTAAATCTTTGACGCCGCCACGCGGTCACAGACCATCTCGGCGAAATAGACGCACGGCATGTCGACAAAAACTCTCTCGCCCTGTTCTTTCCCGCTCCATTCGCTCCAGTACTCGAAGTGGTGTTTGTTCCTGCCCTTGTGATGGAGCCAGGCCTCGGAATAGCCGTACACCTCTCTTTCTCTCGCCTGTGGAGAGCGCGTGCCCTGATAAAACCTAACACCCGGAAAAAACTCGGAAGGGGAATATTTGGACCAGTCATGTCTTATCCCGCGCCAGACAAGACCCGCCTTGAAGCAATGCCTCATGACGGTGTTCCTGTGCTTTGTGATGGTTCGCAGATGTCCGAAAAATTTACTGCTCATACCTCTATCGTCATCCCGTCGCGGGCGGCGATTACATCGCAGTCACGCTCTATTTTTTCAAGAAGTTCTTTGCCGGGTTTTGAATTATGCGAAAAATGGGTTATGACAAACTTTGTGTCTGCGTCGGCGAGACCTCTTTTCAAAAGTTCGTCACGAAGTTCGAGATTGTTAGGAAAACCCATGTGCCTCGCCCCGGCGGGAGAACGCTCTGACACCATCGTGCAGTCAAACGCGACAACCGAGGCTTTCGCGCCCATGTCCGACAGAAAGTCGAGACCGGATAAATCAAATGGGCCCGTGTCATAAAGATGCATGTACCCGCGTCCATCCTTTTCGACATAGAAAAGAAGAGCATCCTCCTCCGCGGAATGAGCGGCGGGGATAGCGAGGACCCGGTATCCGCCGAGAAATGTCTCCGAAATCGGCGCGATTTCAGAAAGTTCGTATCCTTCTTCCACTTCCGGCTTCATTTCGCGCCTTGTGCATTCGGAAAAGACCTTCATGACCTCACCGTTTCCCAAAACTTCAAGTTTGTCACGGCCAGAGTGCCGCGAATATTTGTATCCTCTGAGACAAAAGTCATGGGCGTAAAAATGGTCCATGTGAGAATGTGTGACCAAAACATATTTGAGCGCGGAAAAATTCACTCCGAACTCAACGGCATGGTAATACGCGTCAGGCGGGAAATCCACCGAAAGGACACCGTCTATGAGGACCTGGGAGCGCGAACGCCTAAGTGACGGGTCGCGTCTCGCCTCTTTACAGAACTCACAGTCGCAAAACAGCGCGGGAATGCCCTCGGCCGCGGCCGTGCCCAAAAACTGTATCTTCATGGCCTTTTGTCAAATGAGCAGGGCGGTCCCTGCTCCTTATTTCATAATTCCAAAATCACGGTCACTGGACCGTCGTTGTGCTGCACTATCTGCATGTCCGCCCCGAAAACGCCGCACTTCACGGAAGGCACAATCCCGCGGAGGCTTTCGATAAAATGCTCATATATCTCTTCCGCCCTGCCGGGCTCTTCCGCGCGCGTGAAATCAGGCCGGTTGCCGTGAGACAAATCCCCCGCGAGAGTAAACTGCGACACGACGAGAATCTCTCCTCCCAAGTCTTTCACGGAAAGGTTCATTTTTCCCGTCTCATCAGAAAAAATTCGTAGGGTCGCCGCCTTTTTCGCGGCTTTCTCCGCTTTTTCCTCGTCGTCCCCTGCCTCCACGCAAAGATAGACGACAAGTCCGAAGGAAATTTCGGAAACCATTTTTCCATTTACGGAAAGGACGGTTTTTTTGACTCTCTGAATAAGAGCCTTCATTTATTTGCTGTCGCCCTTCCCGACCCTCGCCATGTACTCACCGGTACGCGTGTCTATGCGGATAATCTCGCCCTGCTCTATGAACATGGGAACCTTAATCTCGGCGCCCGTCTCGAGGACGGCGTTTTTCATGGCGTTTGTCGCGGTGTTGCCGCGCACACCGGGCTCACACTCAACCACGGTGAGCTCGACAAAATTGTCGGGGTCAACGGAAAAAGGCTTGCCGTTCAGGGAGCGAACGGTCACCTCGTCGTTCTCCTTGATGTATTTGAGAGCCTCCTCGACGGATGCCTTGTCAAGGCTTATCATGTCGAACGTGTCGGGATCCATAAAGTAATAGAAGTCGCCGTCATTGTAAGAATAAGTCATCTTTTTCGTCTCCACCTGCGCCACCTCGAGTTTCGCGGAGGGGTTGAATGTCACGTCGGAGAGAACCTGTCCCGTGACGACGTTCTTTATCGTCGCCCTGACAAAAGCCGCGCCCTTTCCGGGTTTGACGTGCTGGAAGTCGGTTACGGTGTATACGCCCTTGCCGTTGTACTCGAATGTGGAACCTTTGCGGATGTCCCCTGCCATCATACTTGCCATGATGAATTCTCCTTTTGTGTCTTCTATATTGTTAAAAGTTTCTTGTCTGAATGTGTGAGCTTCTCCGGCCCGCCGCCGCGAAGAACCAAAGTATCCTCTATCCTTATCCCAAAGCCGTCCGGGAAATACACGCCGGGTTCGTCGGAAAAGACCATGCCTTCCCTCAAAACGTCATCTGAACCCGGGGAAAGTCTCGGCGCCTCGTGGATGTTGAGACCCAAGCCGTGCCCCAGAGAGTGCGTGAAATATGTGTCCAAACCATGCTTTTTGAGATGTTCTCTCGCCACGGCGTCGGCCTCTCTTCCCGTCATCCCGGGCCGTATGGAGTCTATCGCGAGAAGCTGAGCGTCCAAAACCACGCCGTACGCCTTTTTGAAGTCGTCCTTCTTGCCGTCGTCCCCGAAAAGAAACGTCCTCGTGCTGTCTGAGCAATAGCCTTTGTATTTGCAGCCGTAGTCTATCAGCACGACGTCGCCGAATTTGAGCTTCCTTATTCCCGTCTCATAGTGCGGCATAGAACCGTTAGGCCCGAACGCACAGATTGTGTCAAACGACGTGCCGGAAGCGCCCATGGAGCGCATGTAATACTCCAGCATTGCGGCCACTTCCGTCTCGGTCATACCCTCTTTAACATAGCCATAGAGCTTCTCTATCGCTCTGTCGGCTATGTCGCACGCCTTTGAGATGCGTTCAATCTCATCATCGGATTTTTGGGACATGGCGTCCACTATGGCTTTCGTGCTGTCGACTATCTCAAAGCCCCTCTTTTTAAGCTCGTTGTATACGGGAGCGAGCGTCATCCCGACGGGAATGGCAACTGATTTGTAACCTTCCAGAAGTGAATAGGCCGTGGCGCCCCTCTCAAAGAGTTCGACTTTGATGTCGGAGCCGGAAAAGAACTTTCCCGCGGCCTCCGTGTATCTCGTGTCGGTGTAAAGCGTCGTGCCGCTTTTGTCGGTGAGAACGTATCCGAACTCGGCTTCAAAACCCGTGAGATAACGTCTCAAATCTTCCTGTTCGGTTAAAGCCGCGTCGGCGCCGACGGCTTCAAAAATTTTTTGTGCGTTTGATTTCATGAAAATTCTACCAAAAACCGCTCATCGTGTCAATTTCTGACTCCGAAATAGCAGTCCTTCATGTATTTGGCGTCCTCGGCCTGTGTTCCCGCAGACTCAGTGACGATGTAAGGCTCCAGCTTCGCACCCTTCAGCGCCTCCAAGAACGGTTCACACTCGGGTCCGTATTTTTTGTCCTCAAAGGTGAGGTGTCTTATCTCTCCCTTTTCGCCGTACTCAATCTTGGAAAAATGGACATGAAAGTTTTTCATTTTCTCGTATCCGAGCTCGGAGACCATGTAGTCAAGCCGCGCCCTGAAATCCTCCGTCGTTTTGAGGCTCCCTCCCTCTCTCGCGTTGACGTGTCCGAAGTCCACGCAGGGAACGAAGATTTTGTCGATTTTACAAAATTCCACCACCTCTTCAATGGTGCCTATCTGTGCGAGTTTTCCCATCGTCTCGGGACATATCATGATGTCTTCGAGGCCTTCTTCATAAATCCTGTCTCTTAGAATTTTCAGCCGCTCTGACGTTAAGGCGACGGCGTCGCGCCGCTCGGCCTTGCCCTGCGCAGCGGGATGGAAACAAACTCTCTCTGAGCCGAAAAGCCTGGCATATTTCGCGCTGTTTATGACGTAGGCGTACGATTTTTCAGCCATGGCATCGTCCGGGTTGGCGAAGTTTATGAAATACGGCGCGTGAACGGAAAACTGCTTGCCGCGCTGGCGGAAAGCCTCGCCTATGATTTTCGCCTTTCCCTCGGACATTGTTATGCCACGTCCAAAGGAGTACTCGAAGCAGTCGAGGCCGAATCTTTCGAGATATTCGGGATCGTCCTCTGTATGTCTGAATCCCATCGCCGAAAAACTTGCCCCGTTTCCGGAAGGTCCGAACTTTATCACTCTTTGACTTCCCTCCTGACGTACGCGCTGAGGAAAGCGACGTCTTTTTTTATCTGCGCGGAGAGCTTCGCGTCGCTGTCAAATTTTTCAATCCCTCTCACATACTCGAGAAACTCGACGGATATGACCTTGCCGTAGAGATTGAGCTCCGCGTTGTCGAAGAAAGCCTCCAAAGTTATGTCATGCTCATCGTATGTGGGACGCATCCCGAGATTGGCCACTCCGTAATACGTCACGTCATCAACCATCGTCCTTACGACGTACACGCCGTGTCTTAGTTCGGTTTTACCCTGCGGATAGACGACATTGGCCGTGGGATATCCGAGGCTGCCCTTTCCTCTCCCCTTTCCCTTCACGACCTCGCCGGTGAGACAGAAGTTACTGCCGAGAAGCGCGTTCGCCTTGGAAAGCTGTCCCGATTCAATGTATGTTTTGATGTCGGCGGTGGAAATCTTTTTCCCGTCCTCATCTTTGACGTCTTTGACGGACATGTACCATATGGCGTTTTCTTCATCGGCGGCGTAAGCTTTCAGAGTCGAGCACTTGCCCTTGGCGCCGGCGCCGAACGTGAAATCCTGCCCGCTCATGAACGCCTTGACGTTGAGCTGGTTACAGAGCGAGTCGAGAAAATCTTTCGCGGGAATGGATTTGAACTCATCGTTGTAATCGACGAGAAGCACGAATTTGACGTTGAAAGGCTCCAAAAGTCTCATCCTTTCATCCAGCGAGAAGATAGTGTCCGACCCCTTTCCGTCGCGGAAAAGCATCACTCCAAGGTCGAGGCCGTTTATCTTCGCCTGGAGTCTGGCCTTTTTCAGAAGTTCCCTGTGTCCCGCGTGAATGGCGTCGAAACATCCGAGAACTATGAGGCTGGGTTCGTTGTAAACACCGGTTTTGTACTCAACTTTTTCGATTAACATAACTTCGTCCTGATTTTTAATTTTTGATTTTCGGCCTCTCCTATGCCGTAAAATTCGCCGGAAAAATAGACTTTGTAAAATCCGTCCGCCTCGTCACACGGCACGGCTCGTCCGTTGAGAAGCCAGCTTTCGGACGCGCCGGATATATTCAGACTCTCAAAAGAGACCATATCTTCCGTAGGGATTATGTGCTCGACTATGTTTTCCTTCGTGAGAGCGCGGGAATTTATCGCCGTGTCAATGGTGAAGGGTCCGCTCGCCGTTCTTCTGAGCTTCGTCATCGTCGCATATGTGCCTAGCTCTCTCCCAAAATCCCTCGCGAGAGACCTAATGTAAGTTCCTCCGCCGCACACAATGTTAAACTCGAAGTCCGCGCCGCCAAGCTCCTTCACGTCCACGGAATAAATCCTGACTTTTTTAGGGGGAAGCTCAACCGCCTCGCCCGCCCTCGCGAGCTCATAGCTTCTTTTGCCGCCCACCTTTTTCGCGGAATACGCGGGAGGGACCTGCATGATGTAGCCCAGAAACTTCGGCACGACGGCTTTGATTTCGTCTGCCGCGGGCACCCTGCCTCCGCGCTCAGTGACCGTACCTTCCGAATCGAGCGTGTCAGTCTCCTCACCGAAGGAAAACACCGCAGTGTATGTCTTCTTTTTGTCCAGAAAATAATCGAAGAGTCTGCACGCGTTGCCTATACCTATCGGCAAAACTCCCGAAGCCATGGGGTCGAGCGTCCCCATGTGCCCGCAATGGCAGCCGGTAAGTCTTTTTACCCTCGCGGTTTCCCTTGACGACATTGCGCCTTCCGGCTTGTCGAGGACAACGAAACCCGTCATTTAAGGCAACCTTCTCGCCACGGCGGCAACCAGGCGTTCAACGACTTCTTCGAGCTCACAATAGATTTTGCAGCCCGACGCGGCCTCATGCCCGCCTCCGCCAAATTCACCCGCGACCTCATTGACATCCACGCCGTCTTTTGAACGCAGAGATATCCTGAAATCCCGGGGTTTTTGCTCCATAATTGCTATCGAGACCAGAACGCCGTCAACCGTCAGCGGAAAATCGACGAGCCCCGACGTGTCCTCTTGCAGGGCACCTGTCTTTTTAAGGTCTTCAAGCGTGGTTATGACTATGCCGATTCTCGGCACCGCGTCGTTTTTCTCAATCGGATTCCCCTCTCCGTCAAAATACCTGACTTTTGAAATAACGTTTCCGTAAAGTCTCGCTTTCTCAAGAGAGCGCTTCGACATGAGCTCGAAATAGTCCCTGTCCGTTTTCGCGCCGATGCGGCGAAGCCTTCCCATTATTTCATATGACATTGCCGTGACGTCGGCGTGGGTGAGATTGCCCGTGTCGGTCATTATGCCGCAGACGAGATATTCCGCGATGTCAGTGGTTATGTCAAACCCGCACGCGTCGAATATTTCGGGGAGCATCTGGCAGGTCGCGGCTTCCTCGGTTATGAAGTTGATTTTGGCGTATCCGACATCGGAAGCGTGGTGGTCGATGTTTATCGTTAGGCCGGAAAATGAACCGAAAATTTCCGCCGCGGCTGTGCTGATTCTTTTCTCTTCCGCGCAGTCAATGGCAACAATGGTATCCATGGAAGTTAAGTCAATTTCGGGTCCTCTCTCCTCGCAGTCTTTTAGAATAATCTTTTTCGCGCCGCTTTTCGCGGGACAGAGCACAGAGCCGAAATCACGGAGGTTTCGCACCTTGTCGAGGTTTTCAAGGTACCTGAATTTTTCGGGAAGCATGCTGTCCGGATTATCAAACTTTATGTAGCAGCAAGCTTCTTTTCCGGCGCCCTCGAGCGCGAGAGTCAGAGCCATCGCGCTTCCTATGGCGTCGCCGTCCGGATGAAGGTGTGAAAACACCGCGCACTTCCTTATCCCGCGAAGAGCTTTAACGAGCTCATCCATGCTGACACTATTTTTTATCGTCTTCATCATTTTCTTCCTTCGGTATGTCAAGTTTGGAAAGTATCGAGTTTATTCTCGCGCCGTATTCCTGGCTGCCGTCCATGATGAATCTCAGCGTCGGAATAGACCTTAAATGAAGACGTGAGAAAAGTTCGGCGTGTATGAACCCTGCGTTGTCGCATATCGCCTCAAAGCTTTTTTTCTTCCTCTCCTCATTCGTGTCGAAGATGCTTATGTATATCTTGGCGCTTTTGAGGTCAGGTGACACGTCAGCCTCCGTGACCGAAATGACGGGACTCATGTCCCTGCATCTGTCGCGCATCTCGCGCTGCAAAATCGCGGATATCTCCTGCTGGAACTGGCTGTTGAGTTTTTGGTTTCTGTACGATGCCAATTCTGCCACCCCAAAAAATCACACCGGAATCTGTTCGACCGTGTAACACTCTATGATGTCGCCGACTTTGATGTCACCAAATCCTTCTATGGAGACACCGCACTCATACCCCGCGGCGACCTCCCGCACATCGTCTTTGAAGCGCTTCAGCTGCTGAACGCCGCCCTCCACGACGAGAACATCGTCCCTGTATATCCGAAGTTTTCCTCCGCGCGTCACCTTCCCGTCAAGAACATAGCACCCGGCGACGTTTCCCACACCGGTTATTCTGAACGTTTGGCGCACCTCGCACTTTCCGAGATACACGTCGCGGTACTTGGGAGTTATCATACCCTTGAGCGCGGCCTCCATGTCGTCGAGAAGGTCGTATATGACCCTGTATGTTTTGACTTCGACATGGCTCTGGTCGGCGTGTGCTTTGGCCTTGGAGTCGGGACGCACATTGAAACCCAAAATTATGGCGTTCGCCGATTCCGCGAGCATGACATCGGAGTCGTTTATCGCGCCCGCGCCGCCGTGTATGACCTTGACCGTCACCTCTTCATTGGAAAGCTTCACGACCGACTGTTTTATCGCCTCGACCGAACCTTGGACGTCGGCCTTTATTATGAGATTGAGGGTTTTGAGGTTACCCTCGGCTATCTGACCGAAGAGCTCGTCAAGCGATACCGACATCCTTGATTTTGCCCTCTCGTCGGACTCCGTTCTCTTTCTCTCGTCCATGACCTGCTTCATGAGCTGCGGGGACACGGAATAGAAGTTCTCGCCCGCGTCGGGAACGTCGTCAAAGCCCAGAACGAACACCGCGCTCGAAGGGCCAGCGGACTTTATGATTCTCCCCCTGTCGTCGAGCATGGCGCGGACCTTCCCCGTAACCGTGCCCGATATGAAGTTGTCGCCCGTATGAAGGGTGCCGTTTTGTATGAGCACCGTGGCGACGGGGCCTCTTCCCTTGTCAAGCTGCGCCTCTATTATCGTTCCTCTCGCGTCCCTGTCAGGGTTGGCGAGAAGTTCTTTCATCTCCGCGACCAAAATGACGGTTTCAAGAAGTTTGTCTATCCCCTCGCCCGTCTTGCACGATATGTCGCAAAACTGTGTGTCTCCTCCCCATTCCTCGGGGATGAGGTCATATTTCATGAGGTCCTGTCTCACCCTACCGGGGTCGGCGTTGTCCTTGTCTATTTTGTTGACCGCGACGACGATGGGCACTTCCGCGGCTTTGGCATGGTCTATCGCCTCAATCGTCTGCGGCATGACGCCGTCGTCGGCGGCGACTACAAGAATGACTATGTCCGTGACCTTGGCGCCTCTCGCTCTCATGGCGGTGAACGCCTCATGGCCCGGGGTATCTATGAAGGTTATGCTCTTTCCGCCGACGGTGACGGAATAGGCACCTATGTGCTGGGTTATGCCGCCCGCCTCTCCCGAGGTGACGCTTGTATTCCTTATTTTGTCGAGAAGCGACGTCTTGCCATGATCGACGTGGCCCATGACGGTGACGACGGGAGCTCTCGGAACGAGCTTGTCAATCTCCTCAACGGTGTCGGCGTGCGACTCCATGAGCTTTTCCTCGGCGCTCTTTTCAGGTTTGTATTCGAGCTCGATGCCGAGGTCGGCCGCGATTACGGCCGCGGTGTCGTAGTCTATGGACTCGTTGACCGTCTTCATTATGCCTTCCCTGAAAAGCCTCTTTGTTATGTCCACGGCGGAAATGCCGAGTTTTTCGGAGAGAGTTTTCAAAGGAATTTCACTGGTCGTGACGACAGCGTAATCAATCTTTATCTGTGACGAGGTTATCTTTTTGCCCTTTTTGCGGAGCTTCCTGTATCCCGATTTATCCTCGTCAAAATCATCCACGGACGCTCCCTGCTGCCTAACGAGCGCACGTTTGTTGACGGCGGTGTGCTGTTTGTCCCTGTCCACGTACACCCTGTCGGCGCCTTTCTTCTTTTCGGGGGGTTTCCCCTTCTGCTGCTGCGAAGGAGCCGCAAACCCGCCTTTCGCGCCCTGCTGTCCGGCGGGACGCGGACCTTTCTGACCCTGACCTTGACCCTGGCCCTGCGGACGATTTCCGCCCTGACCCTGCCTCTGCGGCTGCTGACCTTGGCCCTGCGGACGGTTTCCGCCCTGGCCCTGGCCCTGGCCCTGTCTTTGCCCCTGGCCCTGTCCCTGCGGACGGGACTGAGATGAACTTTGCCATGTCTTCTGTCCGGATTTCTGACCCTGTGCACCCTGGCCCTGAGGCTGTCCTGGCTTCTGGGGCTGCGCCTGGCCCTGTTCCGCGCGCTGTCCGTTTTGGGGCTGGAGCGTGACTTTCTTCTGTTCCTCAGACGCCGCCACACGGGATAAGTCGCCACCCTGGGGAGCTTCCTCCTTCGTCTCCTCCCTCAAAACCGGGGCATCTTCCTGTTTTGCCGGGAATGCGTCCGCGGGCGTCTCCGCATGGGATTCACTCTCTTCAGAGGTTTTTTTCTCCTCGCCGCCTTCCGACGCCGCCGGTTCATCCAACGCGGTTTTCAGACCTTCGGACTCCTGTGCGGATTCAGCCGCCTTTTCGGTCTCTTCCGCCTCGCGCGCGAGCCTCTCCTCTTCCGACCTTTTCTCCGCCTGTGAAACTTCAAGCCCGGATATGAGACTAATTATCTCTGAAATCCTCCTCTCGGCGCCTGACAGTCTCCTTGTGAGGTTGTTTATACTCTCGTTTGAGATAATATTGCTCGTTTTTTCCGTGTTTTCAGGATTTTTCGCCATCAGCTCCTCCAATATACAAGCTGTAACCTTCCGAATCGCTCTCCTTCGCGGTTGTTGCTATCGCTTTCGCGAGGCTCGCTTCTTTTATCGCGCATATTTTGCAGCCCTGCCTTCCGAGTTTATCTTCCAGCCCCGCACACATCACCACCGGGCACGAGAACCTGCGCGCGGCGTTCTGTGCCACTTTGAGCGTGTTTTTTTGGGCCTCGGCGGACACTATCACCAGCTGAACGCCGCGTGTCTCGCGGGACACCATTTCTCCCCCGTAAACCACCTTCCCCGCCTTGATGGCGAAGCCGATGTAGGAATCAATCCTGCTCGCGCCCCCTGCCAAAATACGCCTCCTCTATGGCGTCGTAGACGCCGTCATCCACGGCGCAGGAAAAAATTTTGCCGAGAAGCTTTTTCTTCCTGAGTTTCTCCACGCACTCAGGGTTATCGCATATGTACGCGCCCCTTCCCGGCGCCTTGGACGTGATATCTATGATTATATTGTCGTCCGCACCTTTGACGAGACGGAGCATCTCTTTTTTTTCTTTGAGCTGCCGGCACACGACACACATGCGTAGCGGTATCTTTCTTGTCTTAGGCATCCTAATCACCTTCGTCGAAGGTGTACCCCAGTTTCTCCGCTGCGGACCTCGATTTGACATCTATCTTCCAGCCGGTGAGACGAACAGCGAGACGGGCGTTCTGTCCATCCTTGCCTATGGCGAGTGAGAGTTTGTCGTCGGGTACGACCGCCATGGCACACTTTTCACCCTCGGTCTCGACAACCATGAGAACTTTCGCGGGGGAAAGCGACTTGGCGATGAACTCCAGGGGATCCTCGCTCCAAGGGATAATGTCTATCTTCTCCCCACCGAGTTCCTCCACTATGGCGTTCACCCTCACGCCCTTGTTGCCGACGCAGGCGCCTATGGCGTCAATCCTGGGGTCGGCGGCGTAAATGGCGACCTTTGAGCGCGACCCGGCGTCGCGGCTGACTTCCTTTATCTGAATCTGACCCTGTTTTATCTCGGGGACTTCCTCCTCAAAGAGCTTTCTCACGAGCCCCGGCGAGGACCTGCTGACCGTTATGGACGCTCCCTTGTATCCGGATCTCACCTTCTTCACAAAGACGCGGATGGACTCGTTGACGCTGTATTTTTCGCCGGGAATCTGATCCGCGGTCACCATGACGCCCTCGACCTGGCCCTTTCCGAGGTCCAAATAGACGTTCTTCTGGTCTATTTTGCGGATCACCCCCGTCATAAGTTCGCCTTCCTTGCCGGACATCTCACTGAGCGACGACTCGCGCTCGCTCTCATGGATCTTCTGGAGTATCATCTGCTTCGCGGCCTGCGCCGCTATCCTGGAAAAGTCGACGCCCGGATCAAACTTCTCCTCTATGTCGCCTCCAACCTCTATTTCGGGATTGATTTTTTTCGCGTCCTCAACGGATATGAGATTCTCTCCCTCTAAAGGCTCCTCACTCACATGGCGGATCATGTAATACGATATCTCACCCGTCTCGTCGTTTATGCGGACGTCAACATCCCCGCACCTGTCCGGAAACTGCTTTCTGCAGGCGGCAGCGAGGGCGGTCCTGAGAACATCCATGAAGGATTCTTTGGATATTCCCTTCTCTTTTTCGAGGTCATCCAGTGCAGATATGAATTCGTTGGCCATGTCTCCTCCTACTCAAACTTTATAGCCTTACTGATTTTGGCTATGCGGTTTAATTCTATTTTTGCTGTGTCCCGTCCAATCTTCACCGTCACGCTGTTGTCGTCGAAATCAATGAGCACGCCTTCAAGAAACTTCTTTCCCCTGTAGGGGGCGTAAAGCCTGATTTCCACATCCCCTCCCTTGTTTTTTTCAAAATCCCTCGCCGTCCTAAATGGTCTGTCAAGCCCCGGTGATGACACATTGAGCGTGTACGGGGCTCCCTCCGACGGATCGAGCTCGTCTATGGGGTCCATGATTTCATTGTGAAACTTTTCGCACGTGTCGAGATCCACACCGCCTTCGCAGTCTATGTACACCGTTATTGAGTTCTCTTTCGCGTCCGTCTCGACTTCAACAATTTCGAGTCCCAGACGGTCCGCGTATTTTTTCAGAAACTCCTCTATCTCCTGCCTGGGTTTGAAACTCATACACGCGCCTCATAAAAGTTTTGAGTGCCCCTCGAGGCACTCAATCTCGGTTAAGATTAAGAACGCTCCTAATTATACATATATGGGTGACAAAAAGCAACAATAATTGCCGAATATGGGCAATGTCTTTAAAAATTTCCGCTTCCTGCCTTTGTGTCAAAGTCCGCGGCTCGCTTTCTCTTCCTCGAGGTCCATGAACACTTTCGCGGTCGCGACGGAGTCGTTGCATGCCCTGTGAGGGTCGAGTTCGTATCCGTAGTGGTCGGCGAGCGTTTTCAGCTTCCGGTTTGAAAGACCCGGCAAGACGCTTATCGAAAGAGTCAGCGTGTCTATCGTTTCGCTGCTTCTTATGTAGCCTAGCGTGCCCCAGTAATAGTCCAGAAACTTTATGTCGAATCCGTCTATGTTGTGGCCGACAAGATACGCGCCGTCGCAAAATTTGAAAAAGTCAGGAAGCACCTTGTCATATGTCGGGGCGCCGACTATCATCTCGTCGGTTATGTGCGTGAGCTCGACAATGTTGCGGGGAAGCTTTATCTCCGGATTTATAAGCGACGAAAAAGTCTCGACTATCTCCCCTCCTATCACTTTGCACGCGCCGAGCTCTATAATTTTGTCCATACTGCCGGAAGCAACGGTGTTCGTGCCCGTCGTTTCAATGTCAAAGACGACGAAGACGTTGTTTTTGACGAAATCGGGAACGATTTTCACACTGAAAAAATTTTGCTGCGTCTCGTCGGCGTACGGCACGGGCTTCACCGTTTCATAAACTTTGGGAACGGGACGGCTCTGCTTTTTCTCCGGCACGAAATTTTCCGGCACGGAGCCGTAGTCGATTTTTTTGGACTTGTATGATAGATAATCGCCTCTCACCTCCGCCACGCAGAGGCAGACTATACTGTCACCCTCCTTTATGGCGCCTATTTCGTCCGCGTCTGACTTCCTGGGGAAGCAAGCTATCCTCGCGGCCCCCGTCGTATCGGTTATGTTGAAGACCAGAAACTCCTTCTCTTCCTCTTTTCTCTGGTACCCCACATGCTCTATCGATGTGACAACGCCGCAAAGAACAACGTCGTCGGCGGAATATCCGGCATCCGCGATGTACGTGGCCTCCGCAGATCCCCCGTCGCGGCTCTGTATCGGCTTGAAATTCGTCACGCGGAATGTCCTGGGTTCGACATGAAAGTCCTCATTATACTCAGTCTTTTCGACCGTCAGAAACGACTCGTCCACTTCCTTTTTCGCGAGTTCAACAGAAATTTCCGAACAAAAACATTTCGAGAGCGCGTTTTCGAGAAGAGCCGCCGCCTCGTCCGTCGGTCTGAACACCGTGAGGTTAATTTTAACCTCGACTTTGTCATCGGAGCATTTGACTTCTATGTCCCTAGGCTCAAGAGTTGACTCGACCATCGGCGAAAGCCCCTTCGCGAGTTCGAACGCGCGTCTTCTCACGACATCCGGGTCGGCGACCACTTTTGTGACGTCCAGCTCGAACGTGAAAGACGACGGCACAAATTTTTGCGTCACGGCTTCCAAAGCGTCCCTGTCTTCCCGGGTATACGACTTTTCGGTTATGAGCGACACGACGAGCTTTCCCGCCTCGGAATACAATATCGCGGATTTCAGGACCGCCCTTCTGAACGCCGGGATTTTTCTCACTTCATCCAAATACTTAGAAGCCATTCACCAAACCCTCTATCTCATTCATGAACTCTCTTTCGGCCGACGCGGCGTCGACCTTCCTCACGGGTTTTCCGTCCTTAAAGATGAGGCAGTACCCGTCTCCGCCGGCTATCCCGAGGTCGGCGTCCGAAGCCTCTCCCGGCCCGTTCACGACACATCCCATGACGGCTATCTTCATGTGCTTTGTGACCCCTTTCACCCTTTCCGTGACTTTTTCCGCAAGCGACTGAACGTCCCATGTGCACCTGCCGCATGTGGGACAGGATATAACCTCAGCGAAGCCGGTGTCAAGCTCCAGCGCGCGCAGGATGCTCTTCGCGGCTAAAATCTCTCTCACGGGGTCACCCGTCACGGACACCCGGACGGTGTCGCCTATGCCAGACAAAAGAAGCGGCGAAAACGCCGCGGCGGATTTTATGACCGCGCTCTCTTCCAGACCCGCTTCCGTCACGCCGAGATGCAGAGGGTAGGGACACACGCGCGAAAGCTCTGTATACGCGTCGACCGTAAGTCTCACCGAACTCGATTTGACGGACACGACAATGTCTCGCACCCCGAATTTCTCGAAGCGCCTGACTTCGTCCATGGCGGATGACACGAGTGCTTCCGCCGTCCTTCCGTATTTTTCCAGGTATTCCTTTTTGAGACTTCCCGAATTCACGCCCACCCTCACGGGTACGCTGTGACTTCTGAGGCACGCGGCAACCTTCTCTGTTTCGGCTTCGGAGCCTATGTTTCCGGGATTAACTCTCACCTTGTCGCATCCGTTTTCGACGGCCGCTATGGCGAGCGAGGACGAAAAATGTATGTCGGCGCAGAGCGGAATTTTTATCCTGTCTTTTATGGACCTTATGGCCTTTGCGTCCGCCTCATCCAGAACGGACATGCGCACGAGGTCACAGCCGGCGTCTTCGAGGGACTTTATCTGCCTCGTCACGGCGTCTATGTCGGACGTCCGTGCAGTCGTCATTGACTGTATCTTTATCCTCTCCCCACCGCCTATCGGAAGGTCTCCCACCATGACCTTTTTGGTGTTTCGCCTCAAAGTTTCCATACAAGAAATGACGGTAAACCGAAGCTTACCGCGCCATGTTTCACTTTTTTTCCTGCTGCAGGCTCTGCAGTTCGTTCATGAAACTGTCTATGTCCTTGAACTCGCGGTAAACGCTGGCGAATCTCACATATGCGACGTCGTCCGTCTCTTTAAGTTCCTTCATGACCATTTCACCTATTTCCTTAGACGAAATCTCCTGCTCCATGGTGTTGTAGACCTGCTTGTTGATGCCCTCTGTGAGCTCATCTATCTTTTCCATGGAAATGGGACGTTTCGTGCAGGCCTTGATGATGGCGTTTTTGATCTTCTGGGGATCATACGCCTGTCTGTTGCCGTTAGCCTTTATCACAAGAACCGGCGTCACCTCAATCGTCTCATAAGTGGTGAATCTCTTGCCGCACTGCAGGCACTCGCGTCTGCGCCTTATGGTTCTGTTGTCATCGGCGGATCGGCTGTCTATGACCTTGCTGTCATCGTAGCCGCAGAACATACATTTCATGAATGCACCTCACGTAATACATATTTTGTACCTTACATTTATTTTACCACTATATAAAGAATAATGCAAACAAAATCAAAGAAAAAGGGTACACACCACGGGTCAAAGTTAAAAAATGCCGCAAATTGAAATGCCGGGCAAAGAGTCTCGGCAAAAATTGATTAACTAAGGTCGTCTATAACACAACGTCAATCAGCATGATGTTCAATCTTATGGATATCGTCACAAAAACAAACGGGCCCGTAATCCGCGGGTCCGCGGTATTTTGCGCTCCCGGAAGGGAATTTCACGAGAAATACTTAACTCCGCTTTCAAAAATTCGCATGTCAAAGTTTCCCGCGCAATTTTTGTAGAGGTTTTCGCCGATTCTCTCGCTGTGCCCCATTTTGCCGAGCACCCTGCCGTCCGGTGAGGTGAGTCCCTCTACCGCCCATGCGCTGCCGTTGGGATTATAGGGACTTTCCATCGTGGGGACGCCGTCCGGGCCCACATACTGAGTGGCTATTTGGTTTTTGGCGTAAAGCCGTTCCATGTCGAGGGCACCGGCCACGATTTTCCCCTCGCCGTGGGACACGGGTACAGTGTAAACCTCACCCACACCGCAGAAGGAGAGCCAGGGACTTAGGGTGGACGCCACTCTGACGTCGACGAGCGTCGACACGTGCCTCGATATCGTATTGTAAGTCAGCGTGGGACTCTTTTCTGTCTGCGGCAAAATTTTTCCGTACGGCAAAAGTCCGAGCTTTATGAGCGCCTGAAAGCCGTTGCAGATGCCGAGTATGAGGCCGTCCCTCACGTTCAGAAGTTTCATGACCTCTTCGGCGATGGCGGGGTTTTTGAAGGTCGCGGTAATGAACTTACCGCTGCCGTCAGGCTCGTCCCCGCCAGAAAATCCGCCGGGAAAAGCTATCATGTTGGCGCGGCCAACAGCCTTGACGACGGCATCGACACTTTCTGTGATGTCGCTTTGTGACCTGTTTCTTATGACGAGAATCTCCGTTTCGGCGCCTGCCTTTTCAAAAGCTCTCGCAGTGTCAAACTCGCAGTTCGTGCCGGGGAAGGCAGGAATGAACACTCTCGGACGCGCAACTTTGACGGATGAGGCTTTTTTGGGAAAATCGGAAAGGTACGTCTTGAATGGAATTTTTTTCTCTTTCTCATCGGCTTTTGAAGGAAAGACTCCGGAAAGTTTTCCCATGAAGCTCTCCAAAAGTTCGGAAAGCGGTATTTTCTCGCCGCGAAATTCAATGGAACTGCCTAACACAGTCTCGCCGAGAAGGACAAAATCCAGCCCGGACAGAAAATTTTCGTCCTCACAGCCCACAATGAGGTCGCCGTAGAGCTCGCGCACGAGACATCCTTCGTCGCAGAAAAATTTGAAGCCCGTCATGTTCCCGAAACAGCTTTTGACGACCGCAACGGCGGCGCCGCCGCTTTCGACAACCTGACAAAAATCGATGACACCTTTTTCGATGCCCTCATGAACTTTTGTGTAAAGGGTTTTGAGATAGGAAAAATCGGGGCAACGCGCGGTGTCCTTTCTCATGGGCAGAAGATATAGTTTCTTCCCGGAGCCGGAAAGAACGTTGGTTATGAGTTTTGAAGCCTTGGCGGGGGCAAGAGCGAAACTAATGAGTGTGGGCGGCACGTCAATGTCCTCAAACGAGCCGCTCATGGAGTCTTTTCCGCCTATGGACGCAACCCCGAGGCCCAACTGCGCATGCATGGCGCCAAGGAGCGCCGAGAGAGGCACGCCCCATCTTTTTTTGTCATCGCGAAGTCTCAAAAAAAACTCCTGCATGGAGAGTCTGACGTCCCTGTAATCCGCGCCGGCGGCGACCACCTTGGCGACCGACGCCACGACCGAGTATATCGCGCCCGTGAACGGAGACGAGGACATGAGGCAGGGTTCGTATCCGAACGCCGAAACCGTGCAGTCGTCGGTTTCCCCGCCGACAAGTTTCGCGGCCATGTACGGCGCGGGCGTGAGCTGGAATTTTCCGCCGAAGGGCATGTAGACCGACTTCGCTCCTATCGTCGAATCGAACATTTCGGAAAGTCCCTTTTCCGAGCAGACGTTGAGAGAGGAAAGTCTGTCAAAAAGATACGCGCTAAGACTCCCGGCCGGGGCTTTATAGTCAAAATAATGAGTCACGAAATCGTTTATTTCCGCGTCGGTCTCGGTTTTCACGCCGTTGGTGTCGAGAAATTCCCTCGATATGTCGACGATAGGCTCGCCCCGGAAAAACATTTTGAGCCGCCCCGTGTCCGTCACGCGCGCGACGGGAGTCGCCGAAAGATTCTCCTCCGCGGAAAGCCTTATGAATTCGTCCGCGTCGGAGGAAGCGACCACCACCGCCATCCTCTCTTGGGATTCGGATATGGCAAGCTCCGTGCCGGTGAGGCCCTCGTATTTTTTGGGAACCCTGTCAAGCTCAATGTCGAGTCCCGGAGCGAGCTCTCCTATGGCGACGGCGACGCCGCCCGCGCCGAAGTCATTGCAGCGCTTAATCATGTTTGTGGCTTTTTTGTTGAGGATAAGCCTTTGGAGTTTTCTCTCCGTGAGGGCGTTGCCTTTCTGAACCTCCGCGCCGCAGGTCTGCACGGACTTTATGTCATGCGCTTTGGAAGAGCCCGTAGCTCCCCCGCATCCGTCCCTTCCCGTCTCCCCGCCGAGAAGAATTATTACGTCCCCCTCTTCGGGACGGGACCTTCGTATCATGTCTGAGGGCGCGCCGCCGACGACAAAACCCGTCTCAAGCCGTTTTGCCCTGAAACCATCATGGTAAAGTTCCGTGACCTGTCCCGTGGCGAGCCCTATCTGATTTCCGTATGAGGAAAATCCTCTCGCCGCCGTGCGTGTGAGAACGCGCTGGGGAAGCTTGCCCTTCATGGTCTCGCCGAGCGGCACGGTGGGGTCCGCGGCACCGGTGACGCGCATGCCCTGGATGACATACGTCCTTCCCGCGAGCGGATCCCGTATGGCGCCGCCAAGACAGGTCGCCGCGCCGCCGAAGGGCTCTATCTCCGTGGGGTGGTTGTGCGTCTCGTTTTTGAAGGTCACGGTGTACGGAACCTCTTTCCCGTCAAGCGTGGCGGCAAGCTTAATCGAACAGGCGTTTATCTCCTCGCTCTCGTCGAGATTGGGTATCCCGCCGTCCTTTTTTATCTTCTTTGAGGCTATCGTCGCGACATCCATGAGGGAGACATATTTGTCGTCTCTTCCCGCGTAGAGCTCTGAAAAAAGAGCCTTGTATTCTGAAAGGGCAGCCTCTATCCCCGGATTGTCGGAATGAATTTCTATGTTTTTAATCTCAGCGTTGAAAGTCGTGTGTCTGCAGTGGTCGGACCAGTAGGTGTCAATGACTCTTATCTCCGTTTCGGTGGGATCCCTTCCCTCACGCGAAAAATAGTCGCGGACGAAAAGAAGGTCGGAAAGGTTCATCGCAAGCCCCATTTCCTCATGCATCCTCTTCACGCCGTCTTCCGACATCGTGAGAAAGCCTTCCATCACGGGCACGTCACCCGCCCGGATCTCCTCTCTTATAAGCGTTTCGGGTTTTTCAAGGGACACCTCCTCGCTCTCGACGGGGTTTATGAGATGCGCCTTTATCCTCGATATCTCTTCTTTCGTCGTGCCCTCGACGGCGTATACCGTCGCGCATTTGATTTCCGGACGGCCTTTCATCGTGAGAAGCTGCACACACTGGGCGGCACTGTCCGCCCTCTGGTCATACTGGCCCGTGAGATAACTTATCGCGAACACGTCATATTCCGGGGGCAATTCAAGCTTTTCCCTGTACACAACGTCCACGGGCGGCTCAGAAAAGACGGATGTCAGGGCTTTTTCAAATTCTTCGTCCGTCAGGCCCTCGACATCATAACGGATGAAGACGCGCACGGATTTCGCGCCTATTTTGAGAAGGTTCCTTATGTCTGACAGCGTCTCGCGTGCGGGATGACTGTCTTTTTTCTCAACAAAGACCCTTTGTATCATGCTCTCATCCCTCCCTGTATTTCAGCCCGATGTCGGACCTGTACTGCATGCCTTTCCACTCAATCTGGGACGCGGCGCTGTACGCTAAAAGTCTCGCCTCGTCGATATTTTTGCCCTTCGCGACGACGTTCAGAACCCTGCCGCCGTTCGTCACGAGTTTGCCTCCTTTTCTCGCCGTGCCGGCGTGGACTATGTCGGCTCCGGATATCTTCCCCACGTATATTTCATCGCCTCTTTCGTAGTGTATGGGATAACCTCCCGACGCCAAAACGACACAGACGCAGGCCCCGTCATCCCATTCTATGTCAATGTCGGAAAGTCTCTCGTCCGTCACCGCCTCAAAAATGTCCAGAAGGTCAGTTTTCAGCATCGGAAGTATGACCTGTGTTTCGGGATCACCGAAACGGCTGTTGTATTCGACGACTTTGTAGCCCCTGTCCGTCCTCATGAGTCCGAAATAGAGACATCCTTTGAAGGGCGTGCCTTCGGCGCGCATGGCGTCGACCGTCGGACGCACGATGGTTCTCATAACCTCCTCCTCGTCCTCCGGAGTAAAGAAGGGACACGGCGCGAAAGTTCCCATCCCGCCGGTGTTGAGACCCTTGTCGCCGTCAGCCGCGCGCTTATGGTCACACGCGGAAATCATGGGCTTCACCGTCTTGCCGTCCGTGAAGCAGAGAAGTGAAACCTCCTCTCCCGGGATGTATTTAAGGCCCTTCATCAACTCTTCAACGACCACGCAGTCTCCGGCGTTTCCGAACGTCTTGTCGAGCATTATCTCTTTGAGGCACTCCTCGGCCTGGGCCATGGTGTCGCATATGAGGACGCCTTTTCCGAGAGCCAGACCGTCGGCCTTCAAAACAATCGGCGCGCCTTGCTTTCTCACGTATTCGAGGGCCTTGCCGTAGTCGGTGAAACTTTCCGACCTCGCAGTGGGGATGCCGTATTTTCTCATGAGCTCCTTCGCGAACGACTTGGAAGACTCTATTTTCGCCGCGGCTCTGTTCGGTCCGAAACACCTCTTTCCCATCGACTCCAGCTCGTCGACGAGTCCCTCGGCGAGAGGGTCATCGGGGGTCACCACGAAATAGTCTATTTCCGGGTGTTTAAGAACGTATTTTTTGACAGCCTCAGCGTTCATGAAGTCGACGTCAACGTTTGTCGCTATCTCCGCAGTGCCCGCATTTCCCTTCATGCAGTAAAGATTTTCCACTCTCGGGCTTTTTTTAAGAGCCTTCAAAATGGCGTGCTCCCTTCCACCGGAGCCTATGACAAGAACATTCATGGTTCACCCCTTAAAAATTTTCGGGAGAGGAAATCCTCCTCTCCGTCATCAAGGTTAAAATTAACCTTGCTAAAATCAGTGTCTGAAATGTCTGTCGCCAACAAAGACCATGGCTATCCCCGCCGCGTCGCACGCGTCGACGGAATCTTTGTCGCGTATCGAGCCGCCCGGCTGGATTATGGCGGTCACCCCGGCCTTGGCGCACTCCTCGGCGCAGTCTGAGAACGGGAAGAACGCGTCCGAGGCCATGACGGAGCCCGCGGCCTCCTTCCCGGCGTGTTCTATTGCCTGCTGCGCCGCCCAAATGCGGTTGGTCTGTCCCATGCCAATCCCGGTGGTGCGTCCCTTTTTGCCGATGACGATGGCGTTCGACTTGGTGTGTTTGACCACGCGCCATGAAAACATCATGGCATCAATCTCGTCTTTTGTCGGCATCCTTTTCGTGACCACCCCGAGCCCGTAGGACGTTCTCACTTTGCCGTTTTCAAGCGTAGTCTCTTCGACGTCGGCCCGCCTTTCAAAGAGAGTCATGTCCTCGCCCGAAAGAAGAGTCGTGTCGAAGCCCTGCACCAAAAGTCCGCCGTAGACCTTCTTCATGTCGAGAGCGCCCGCCTCCGCGGGGGCGGAAATGTCTTCAATCTGCAAAAGCCTTATGTTTTTCTTGCTTTCAAGAATTTCAAGAGCTTTTTCGCTGTATGAGGGCGCCATGACTATCTCTATGAAGATTTTGTTTATCTCCGCGGCGGTTTTTTCGTCAACTTCTCCGTTTATCGCGAGTATCCCGCCGAAAACCGACACGGGGTCAGATTCATACGCGCGCATGTAGGCCTCGTATATCGTATCCCCGCAACCCACTCCGCAGGGATTGGCGTGTTTGGAGGCAACGACGGCAGGGGTTTTTCCGAACTCTTTCAAAAGCATCAGCGCGCCGTTGGCGTCGTTTATGTTGTTATAGGAAAGCTCTTTTCCCCAAAGCTGTCTGGCCGTCGAAAGAGAGCCCTTCTTTATGAACTCGTCGTTATAAAAGACCGCGCTCTGCTGCGGGTTTTCGCCGTAGCGCATGCCCTGAGCCTTTTCATAGGAATATGTGACCGTGTCGGGATATTTGATGCCGAGCGAAGACGCGAGATAGTTTGATATCATGCTGTCATACGCCGCCGTGTGGGAAAAAACCTTGAACTGAAGCCTTTTTTTTGTGCCGAGCGAAACACCGCCCGCTTTGAGCTCGTCTAAGACGACGCCGTAGTCCGCGGGATCTACCACAACCGCGACGTCCTGATAGTTTTTCGCGGCCGCTCTCAGCATGGTTGGACCGCCTATATCTATGTTTTCGACACATTCGGCAAAGTCCGCTCCCCTCATGACGGTGTTTTTGAAAGGATAGAGGTTGACGCAGACTATGTCTATCGTCTCAATGCCCAGCATAGAAAGCTCCTCCATGTGTTTCGGGTTTGAACGCATCGCCAGTATCCCCGCGTGTATTGCGGGATGAAGGGTCTTCACTCTTCCGTCGAGGCATTCCGGAAACCCTGTGACAGAGGATACCTCCGTGGTTTCGACTCCGGCGTCTTTGAGAGCCTTCGCCGTGCCGCCCGTCGAAATTATCTCATAGCCAAGCTCTTTCAAACCCTTTGCAAACTCGACGGCACCCGTCTTGTCAGAGACACTTACAAGTGCTCTTTTTGTCTTTTCCATTTCTTTTCCTCCGTTTCAATCGATAAGAGTGACTTTCCGTCCGTCTTTTTTTAATTTGCCCTCGCAGAGTTTTCTCACACAAAACGGCAAAAGTTCGTGTTCCTCTTTGAGAATCCGTCTTGAAAGCTCCTCCGGCGTGTCGGAGGGGAAGACCTCCACCGCCCTCTGGGCTATTATCGCGCCGCCGTCCGGGGTCTCGTCGACGAAATGCACCGTGCATCCCGACACTTTGACACCATAATTTATCGCCGCCTCATGGACCCTGAGGCCGTAAAACCCTTCGCCGCAGAAAGACGGTATGAGTGACGGATGGATGTTTATCATCCTGTCCTCAAACGCCTTCACGAAGCGGGAAGGAATGATTTTCAGCCAACCCGCGAGGACGACATATTTTACGCCCGCGTCTTTAAGAAGCTTTTCAAGCTCCGTATAGAGCACGTCCAGGGAGGAGAAGTCTTTTGAGGAAAAGACTCTCGCTTCTATTCCCTCCCTTTCGGCTCTTTCAACGGCGCCTATGCCCGCCTTTGAGGCTATGAGATATCTTATCTCACAAAAAGGATCTTTTTTGTTCGCGTCAATCACCGACTGGAAGTCTGTCCCGGACCCCGAGGCGAAGACGGCTATCTTTTCAAGGTCAGCCGACAAGCTTCACGCCTCCTCCTTTTTTAACTTCACCCATCTCCCAATATCTTTCGCCGAGACCCGCAAGGCAGTCCTCAAGCTTCTGAGCTTCATCAGGGCTCACGATAATAACAAAACCCGTGCCCATGTTGAACGTGTTGTAAAGTTCTTCATCACAAAGCCCCGACATCCTCTTTATCATTTTGAAAATCGGCGGAATTTCCCCTTGGTTAATTTTAACCTCACAGCCGAGACCTTCCGGCATCATCCTCGGAATGTTCTCGATGAATCCCCCTCCCGTAATGTGCGCCATGCCTTTCACGTCCACACCGGCGTCCAAAACGGAGAGCACGGTTTTGACGTAAATTTTCGTCGGTGTCAAAAGAACGTCGATTATTCTTCCTCCGAGCTCATCGGAATGGACGCAGAGCTTTTTCTTTTTTTCGCCGAAAAGCTTTCTCACGAGCGAAAAACCGTTAGAATGAAGCCCAGAAGAAGGAATACCGTACAGGACGTCACCTTCCTTTATGTCTTTTCCCGTGATTATCTTCTCTTTTTCCACGACGCCGGTCGAAAAGCCCGCAAGGTCATACTCCCCGGGAGGATAAAAACCCGGCATCTCGGCGGTTTCCCCGCCTATGAGGACGCATCCCGCCTCTTTGCAGCCTCGAGACACGCCTTTCACGACATCGGCGGCCTTTTGAGGGTCAAGACCCCCCGTCGCGAAATAGTCGAGAAAATATAAAGGCTTCGCGCCCTGGGCGACTATGTCGTTGACGCACATCGCCACGACGTCGACGCCTATGGTGTCGTGTATGTCCGCGAGAAAGGCGAGCTTTAGTTTGGTTCCCACGCCGTCCGCGCCGGAAACGAGCACGGGCTCCCTGTATCCCGCGGGAAGAGACATGAATCCGCCGAAGGACCCCAGGTCACTGAGAGTGAGGCTGTTGTACGTTTCCCGCGCATATCCTTTCATGAGTTTCACCGCTTCGTAGCCGCGCGTGACGTCCACTCCGCTGTCTTTGTAACTTATAGGCATATATTCACTCTAATTTAAGTTTGTCCGCCTCATAGCCATCAACGGGATAGGGGTAATCACCGGTAAAACAGCCGAGACAGAACCCGACGCTCGCCGATTTGCAGGTTTCGACGAGGTCCTCGACGGAAAGATACCTCACGCTGTCCGCGCCAAGGCTTATACATATCTGCTTTTCGTCCTTGTACGCGCCTATGAGCTGCGAATAGGTCTGAATGTCTATCCCCAGGTGGCACGGGTGCTTTATTATGGGGCTGCAAACCCTTATGTGCACTTCTTTCGCGCCGGCGTCCCTGAGCATTTTGACGAGCCGTCTCATGGTCGTGCCGCGGACGATGGAGTCGTCTATGATGACAAGACGTTTTCCTTTGATGTTGGCTCTAAGGGCGTTCATTTTGACGTTCAGGGCGTTCTCTCTCTGTTTCTGTTCCGGCTGGATGAACGTCCGTCCGACGTACCTGTTTTTGGCGAGCGCCTCAACATATGGTATTCCGCTCTCCTCAGCGTATCCTCTCGCCGCGACGACACCGGAATCCGGAACGCCGGAGACGAGGTCTGCGTCGATGCCGCAATGTCTCGCGAGAAGTTTTCCGGCCTCATATCTCGCTCCGTAAACCGAACAACCGTCCATTACGGAGTCGTGGCGCGCGAAATAGACATACTCAAAGATGCACATCCTGCTTTTTTCTGGGATATCGTCCATCATCTCGCTTCTTATGCCGTCCTCGCTGATTATGACTATCTCGCCGGGTTTGACGTCCCTCACGAAATCTGCCCCGACGGCGTCAAGAGCGCAGCTCTCACTCGAAACGAAATATTCGTCGTCCGACCTTCCTATGCAGAGCGGCCTTATGCCGAAGGGGTCCCTCACCGCGATAAGCTCGTTTGTGGTCATTATCAAAAGCGCATAGGAGCCCCTGAACTTCGGGCACGCCCTCCTGACACCGTTTATTATGTCGCCGTCGGAAAGGGAGTTTATGAAAACGGCCATTACCTCCGAATCTATGGTGGTCTGGAAAACGGCGTTTTGTGCGAGCAGTTCGTCGCGAAGTTCCTTTGAATTCATGAGGTTGCCGTTGTGAGCGACGGCCATCATTCCACATTTGCCCGTGAGTATGACGGGCTGAGCGTTCAGAAGCTGGCTCGCGCCGGTCGTCGAATAACGGACGTGGCCTATCGCGATGTCGCCCTGGGGAAGCGAGTCAAGCCTGCCGCCGGAAAACACGTCGGAAACTAGTCCCATACCCTTGTAATACTGGATGCGGTTGGCGTATGAAACCGCTATCCCGGAGCTCTCCTGCCCCCTGTGCTGGAGAGCGTACAGGCCGTAATAGACTGTCCTCGCGACATCCCTGTTCTCAGGCGAATATATTCCGAAAACCCCGCATTCCTCATGGAATGAGTCAAACGGCGCCTTTATGCAATCCGAATCCATTTCAGCCGCCAATCCTCCTGAATATCTCCTCGTACGCGTCTTCCACACCGCCGAGGTCCCTTCTGAACCTGTCCTTGTCATAACTCGTGTGCTTTGTCGTGTCCCACGTGCCGGCCTCCCAGAACCTGCATGTGTCGGGGGAAATCTCATCCGCGAGGATAATGTCGCCCTTGTATCTTCCGAGCTCTATTTTGAAGTCTATAAGGTCGATTCTCAGCTCTTTGAAAAAGGCGATGAGGTACCCGTTGACTTTGAGGGCGATGTCCTCTATCTTCTCTATCTCCTCCTTTGTCGCTATCCCGAGCGCTATAGCCTGCGATGAGTTGATGAACGGGTCACCGAGAGCGTCGGATTTATATGAAAACTCCACCGCGGGGGATTTTAGAGGCGTGCCTTCCGCCACGCCGAACCTTTTTGAAAAACTGCCAGCGGCGACGTTCCTCACGATTGTTTCCAAAGGCACTATCTCCACCCTTTTGACGAGCGTGTTCCTGTCATCAATCTGACCCGCGTAATGAGTGGGGACACCCTTTTTTTCCAGCATTTCCATGAGCATGTTGGACATTCTGTTGTTGATGGGGCCCTTCCCTTGGATGGTTCCCTTCTTCAGCCCGTTGAGCGCGGTCGCGTCGTCCTTGTAATCGACGATGACCAAATCGGGGTCATCGGTGAGATACACCTTTTTTGCTTTTCCCTCGTAAAGAAGCTCCTTTTTTTCCATAACGATCTCCTTATAAATATATAAAACCGCAGCGTGCTGCGGTTCTTTTCACTTCGCGTAAAGCTCATCTTGCAGAGCTTTGTCATCCTCTGCTATTTTATCTCTCATGGCGTCACGGTAAAGCGCCATTCTGGACGCCATCTTAGGGTCCGTTATGCCCTCGATTTCAAGCGCGTAAAGCGCGGCGTTCTCTGCCCCGTTCACCCCGACGCACGCGACCGGGACGCCGGAAGGCATCTGCACCATGGAAAGGAGGCTGTCCATTCCGCCCATCATGTCCGTCTTCACAGGGAGGCCGATTATGGGAAGCGTCGTGTATGCCGCCATGAACCCTCCGAGATGTGCAGCCTTCCCCGCAGCGCAGATTATGACGTCAATCCCATTTTCTCTCGCGTCCGCGGCGAAGTTTCTCGCTTCATCCGCCGTCCTGTGCGCGGATATGACTCTCACGACATACTCGGCTCCGAAATTTTTAAGCGTGGCGACACAATTTTTAACGACGGGGAAATCGGATTTCGACCCCAGCACGACCGCAATTTTGCCCATATGACCCTCTCCGTGAAAAAAATAAAATCAAACACACCATGTTGTGCTTGACAGCTACCGGTCACCCAACAACATGTAGAGTATAACACAGCCAGCCTCGCCTTGTAAAATCAAATCGGTCATGAAAAAAAACATTTTGAGTTGCGAGAAATTTACATTTATTTGTCCCAAATGAAAAAGAGCCATTCATTCGGCTCCCTCTTCATTACTCTCATGCGAGCATTCATTTTTTGTGAAAAACGAACAGATATTCATGGGCAAGCAGCATGAACTTGTACTTTTGAGCCGTGGATTTCCAATATCCGGTGGCTTTGCAGTTATGCTGTTCCTTAATGATTATCTCCTTTGTGACAAATCCGGCGTCCAAGAAGATTTGCATTGTGTTGAAGGCGAGGGGCACGACGTGTCCGTTCTTTCTGGCGTCACCCATGAGTATCGCGCAATACTTGTCTTTTTTTAGAACGCGATAACATTCTGAGGCGACTTGCTTCATTCTTTCAAGAAATTCATTTGGTTTATAGTTTGACAAATCTTCATTTATGTCTTGTCCTTCGCTGTAATGGATTATGTTCGCATAGGGGGGATGCGTGCAAATTAAGTCTATGCTTCCGGAATCGATAAAATCAAGGTTCCGGGCGTCACCTTTTCTAATGACTAAGGAAACATGGCTGTCATCTCCCGGAACCGAAAAATCCGTCTTTTCCCTGCATCTTTCCAGGGCTTTGTCGTTTACGTCTATTCCGATGGAATGACGATGAAGCAATTTCGCTTCAACCAATGTCGTGCCACCTCCGACAAACTGGTCGAGAACGACGTCGCCTTCATCTGAATACAGAAGGATGACATTTCTGGGAATATAGGGAGACCAATTTCCGCGCCACTTGGCGTCATGTGTCGCCCAGTCACCCCTGTCGGGGAAACTCCAGACAGACGACGTCTCAACTTCAAAATTTTCCGGTTCCCAAACAACAGATTTTTTCTTACCCATGTGCACTTTATTTGAAAATATTTGACATGATATTTTCTTCCATGTCGGCAATGTTGTACAAATCTTCAAGGACATCAAAGGCCGCTTTCAGATGTTTCCCGTCGCCCCATCCTTTGCCATCCGTGAACCAGACGAATCTGAAGCTTTAATGTTACGAGCTCCCAACGCGATGTTTTTGTAACTTCGTGATGTTTCGATTGGTTTGCTGCCGCCTTTTGAATAATAGTTTGTTTCTATTCCATAGACTGTGGAAGGCGTCTTCACCACAAAATCAAAACGTTTTATTGTCCCGCCGTTGTCCGTAATTGGAGAAAGATCCACGCCAAATAATTTCTCAACCTTCGTCGAGTCCAGTTCCTTGAAAAAAATCCAGTCCAGACTTCCGTCATTTTTCAATTCGGGACTATAATTCACCATTTTGAAATTCGCCTTTTCTATGTATCCCTGAGTGAGGTTTTCCATCAGGTGTCCGCTACGATTTTTTCGTCCGTTGGAATCAAGTCCAACTTCAACCCCTGTGGCATAATCGTACAGATTGGTAACTTTACGATTCTGAAGAAGATCAAACAAACCGGTCTGCTCCATGAAATAGGTATACGCCTCCATATCGTTCTCAATGTCATCGTCTTTGTCCTGATTCAAAGATTCCACGGAGCGAATGTTGAAGTTATAGTTGTATGTGTGAAGATCATCCTCACAATGCACAGTCTTCTTTTCGTCACTTTGTCCGATGGCGACAAGAATGGGAACGGCATTTAATACCTTAGGATATTCCTCCACAAGTTTTTTAAAATCACGCTTTATGTCTTTTGAACCAATGAGAGAATTGAGAAGATACAGCTCCGTTTTATGAGCATTGGCCTTCCTGTATACACTTTCAAAATCAACATAGAAATCAAATGTGTTGATGCTTTCTCGAAACGTGTGAAACCATTCTTCAAAATCCCTTGCCATAATTTCCCCTCTATCATCAATATCCGCAAATGAGCAGCTCACTTATTTTCCCGCGGGCGTCGCCGTTGCTGTTTATGGCTCTTGCAGCCTGTATGCGGCTTATGTCAAACTGAGAATATAGTTCATCAAAAAAATTGTCATTAGGGTCTGTGTTCTTTGGATCAGAATTACTCAGCATCACAAAAGCCCCTTTGGCCTTCAATTTGACGGCATATTCAGCGAGTTCCCTTTGGTTGTCGTCGCCAAACTGGTTTTCGGTGTACGACGTGAAAGCTGCAGTCTTTGTGAGAGGACGATAAGGGGGGTCAAAATACGAAAAAGTTTCGTTATCTATAAAATCATAAGACTTCCTGTAATCAGCACATTCAATGATGACACCGCGAAGCGCCTTCGACACGGCTTTCAAATTTTCCGCGTCACATATGAGCGGATTACTATATCTTCCCGCAGGGACATTGTACAATCCTCTTTTATTTACGCGGTAGAGCCCGTTAAAACATGTCCGATTGATGAATATGAAAAGAACCGCGGCCTCGACACTGTCCCCACTTTCATCAGATTTTATCAGGCCATTGAACTTTTTCCTCATTTCATAAAACATCTTTTTTCTGTCGTCCTCATCTGAACGCCAGTACTCCGTCTGTAAGCCGTACAGTGATTCGGTTAAGTCATCGACATTCGTCTGTATTTTTCGATAGACATTGATAAGCTCTTTGTTTGTGTCACTGATATACACGTCGTCAAGGTCATAATTACTCAGAATATAAAAAAGTACAGCGCCTCCTCCGACGAAAGGCTCCGCATACTTTCTGATGCCGTTTCCTAAATCCCGGGGGAGCCTTTTTTCAATCTCACCTAAAAGCTGTCCCTTTCCGCCAACCCATTTGATGACGGGTCTAAGCGATACTTCTGCGCATTCAGTTGTTTGTTTGAGCGCTGTTCTTCCCATGATGCAACACATCCCATTACGTTGATGCGATTTGCGGTTTTAGATTATAACCCGACATCCTTTTAACGTCATAAAGAAAACCAAAAGGACATTGAAAAAACTTTGATGGCGGTCCCGTCTTCGCACACTATGGGAACACGGTCCGAGTGTCTAACCACAGTCCGTCAGCTGTCCGCCTTTATCTTTTCGGTTTTCTTACCAATACATCTTACAATGTGCCGGATAAAAATTCAAGTCTAAAAACACACATGGACAAGCCGGCCTTCAATTGCCTTGTACAAAGAATTCAAGTCATGAGCGCGTCATAAATTTTCCCGCGTATATCCGCCGTTTCTTCATACGATCTCACCGGTTCGCCGGGAAAGCGCGTGTCTGACATTATTTTCCCCACTTTCAGAACAATGGCTCTATGTGACAGCATGACACACTCGTCTATGTCGTGGGTGACAAATATTGCTGTTTTTTTTGATTGCCTCTGCAAATCGGCAAAGAGGTTCATCATCTCGAATTTGAGCTTCAAATCGAGCGACGTGAAAGGCTCGTCCATAAGTATGACGTCCGAATCGTAAACATACGCCCTCGCGAAATCCACGCGTCTCGCCTCTCCTCCGGAAAGAGTGACAGGGTACGCGTCCCTTTTATCATAAAGCCCGACGGATTTTAAGGTCTCGTCTATACGCGACTCGTCTTTTGAGACGAGAAGAAGATTCTTTCTGACTGTGAGATTGGGGACAAGCCTCGGCTCCTGAAAAATGTACGAGCACCTGACTTTTGAAATTTCCCCATCATACGGCACAATTCCGGAGAGCATGTTTAAAAGTGTGGTTTTCCCCACACCGCTTTCTCCCAGAACGCAGGTGATTTTTCCCTCTTCGACGTCGAGATTAAAATCCTCGAATACAGTGTTTTTCCCGTATCGTTTGGTAACCTTCCGTAAACTTATCACGCTTTTCCTCCTTTCCACTTCCGACAAAGGTGTCTTAGCTGAGATAGGGAAAACTCCAGAACGAAACCGACAATTATGGTGACCAGTGTCAGTGCGAAAAGCTGGGGAATGTCTATGTAAAGAGACCTCGCCTGCTGCATCATTCCGCCGATGCTCCGGAAGGTGTTACTCATTATTTCACCGGACACGACGACTTTTAGTGTCAGCGAGAACGAAGCTCCCGTTTGTGAAAGGATGTTGGGAAGAGACCCCGGGATGTATATTTTGAAGATTCTTTCCGCCCTTGACACACCGTATACTTTCGCCATGTCCACTAGCTTTTTGTCGACGTCACCGTAAGACGCCATCATCTGGGAATAGACCATGGGGAACGTGACAAGCCCGCCCACCAACACGGGCGCCGCGGAATGCGACGTCCACAGCAATAGTATGAGGATAATCGCCATCGTCGGAATGGATCTTAAAATCGAGACGACGGGGCCCATTATCGCGGACACCGTTCTGGACGCAGAGGAGAGCACCGCAAATATAGCGGCGAGAACATATGATCCCAAAAACGCGTACAGCGTTCTTAGCATGGTGTTTCCGAACGCCACCCAGAACGATTTCGACGCGAAAAGGTCAATCATGGATGAAACCGTCGTCGAAAACGCAGGTATCACGTAGTCGTTTCCTTCGGCGTAGTATGCGATTATCCAGACGACCCACATTATGACAATCGCCACAATCCCGAATATGAGGTTGTATACCCTGTCGGGGATGCCGCGCCTCGATTTTGAAACCGTCTTTTCCATAGACCTCTCTATGCCCCGTAGAAGAACGCGTCTTCCAGAGTGTATGTGACACCGTTCACGGCGGTGTACTTTTCAAGAAGCGTCTCTATCTCATCCCTGCAGTCCGAGGCTCCAACAAAGTTTATGGCGCAGTTTTCTATGACGTCCGGCGTAAGAACATCCTCGCTGAAAGTGGGTGAGAGACCCGACGCGAGATTATTCTCCACCGCCTCATATATGACGGACATCTCCGTGGTATCGTCAAGAAGCCATTCGGCGCCTTCCTCCATCGCGGCTATAAGCTCGTCGATGAATGTCCCGTTCTTCTCAATGAGGGAGTTTTTCGCCACCATCACGGCCTGGGGATAGCCGTTCTCCTCGCCGTAGAGCTCCTGCAAACTTCCCCTTTTGACGAGATTGCCGCTTTCTATCTGCAAAGACATGGCAGGTTCCGCCACAACGCCGTAGTCATATCCCGCCGCGAGCATGTCCCCCGGGGCGCTCATGGCATGGAGGTTTACAGCATCCTCAGATTCGTCGCCTTCGTTGCCGACTATGTTGAAGGGAATGCCGGCATCGTTCAAAATGACCTCAAAAGTCATCCCGGGCACGGCGGAAAGATTTAAAACCCCGACGTCCTTCCCGATGAGAGTGTCAAGATTTTCGCTAGTTATGTCCACGGCCTCATTATCATCATCCGCAGCCGACACCAAAAAGAGATTTCCGTGCGTCACCGTACCGAGAAGAGTATAAGTTTCTCCCGAACCCAAAAGCTGCGCCGCGGCATTCACGGGAAGAATGCAGACGTCCGCCTCCGGATTTTTGCCGCTCACATACGAGTTTATCTCGGATGAGTCGACGACGTTGTACTCCATTTTGACGTCCCCGCCAAAATCATGATTTCCGGCCATGAGGTAAGCCGCCGAAAGCGCGGGCGCGCCGTCCGGCATGTAAAACTTTATGGAGCTGCCGCCTTTGCAGCCCACCAAGCCGACAGCCGCCGTGGCCATGACCGCCGCGCACGTCATCACTGTGATAATTTTGCCGATTTTTTTCATTTTAAACCTCCGATTTTTTTACTTTGACATTATGACTTTTGCCTTGACACCACGTATCATCCCGAGCTTTCCTGAGAGTGAGTTAATCTCCTCCATGGGCGCGTCCAGAACGAAACAAATCACATTGACGTTTTTCTCCCTGTACGGGATACCCATTCTGCCCACGGCATACTCTCCGAAACTCGACAAAACACCATTCACCTCCGCGCTCGCGGACCTGTCCTCAACCATTATGGACACGACGCCCAGCCTTTTTTCCGACATTTCAGACATAACAAAAATCCTCCCCGCAAACCTGCAAGGAGGAAACTTACACATTGCCATTCCGCCGTATGAAAAAATAAGCTCCGCTCCTTTGCGCTCAGGACATACCTTCGCGATTAGGTTGCATGAATTTAATTTTGCGGCGCCCCGCCTTCCGGAGCAGTCCTCGTTTCCTATTTTGTCACAATTGACAAAATAAAGCAATCTTTTTGGACGTCCCAAAAATCCACACCCGGCCTGACATTACGATCAGGGGAGTGGGTAAGGCTTTTTTTTTAGAAACTAACAGTTTTGGGATATTCTCCCCCACGGCTGTCAAACGACGGGTGCCCGCAACATCAATTTTACTCGGTTTAGGCACATATAGCCATGATAGAGGCTATCACGTAACGTAAAAAAATGGGAAGGTACCAACCATCCCAAATTTTCTATGGGTTAATCTCACCGAAGAAGTGCCAGAAAATCGTCTGGTTCAATTACTTCAACTCTCGAATCATTATAATCTTTATATATTTCTTGTGAAATATATTGTATATCGCTACGTAACGCGACTTCCTCTACTACAGCATCCTCATAATCGGTCAGTGGAGAATCAAGCACATTATCGCAATCATCCCACAACACGTCTAGGAGTGCGAATGCACGTCTGAGCCCTCTGATATTTCCCTGCATAGCTATGTCGTCATGTAAAAATTTTTATGCAAATAGCAGTATGTATCCAAGACAGTCTTTGGGGAAAGAAATCCATTGAAGACCTTTTTAGTCGCCAGCCTGAATATCTCCTTTGCGATGTCAGCAAACCCATCTCTAAACATTACATCCAAAACAGCGCATGTGTCAATCAATGCATACATAGCTTTAGAATTCTCTCCATCTTCATCTTTTCGATTGTTTCGTCATCCACAGCGGAAATGCATCCAAAAAGAGATTAGACAATCTCAAGATCTTTGGCTACCGGACTGGTAAGCACGGTCAAAACCTTCCCGCCAGACGTCACGTAAACATCCTCTGTGTTGGAAAGTTCCATATAGTGTTTTAGATTTTTTCTGAATTCTGTCGTATTCACTGTCAACGCAATAAATCTACTTTTCTTTGGCAATCTTTCTGCTGGATACGCCGGAGACATGCAACTCAATGATATCGATTTTTTGGTCCAATGTAATCACCTCATTTCACTCTCCTTATAAGAATTCTCTATCTTATAAGGATAGCATTTTTTTCAACTGGGTGGATCACTTTTCAACTGATTTTGTGGATCACTTTTAGTATGATAATTACAAGCGCTAGCGTTTTCAGTAAGTTTGCTCATGCATCCATTATCCTCCTGCGCCACGGACCTACCTATAGAGGTCCTCGCCGGTTATTAGAATGCCGTCACAATCCTCTTCAAAGCCGTTTATCGAGACAAAGCCGACATTTTGGATTTTGATGTCCCTTATCGCCTCCACCTGTTCGGTCTCGAAAAGAACTCGCCTTTCGGAAAACGGCTTTTCAAAATATTTGACCTCGTATATGTCGTAGAGAAACATGTCCCTGCGCGGTTCAATCTTTATCGCTACGTCGAACTCCCCGTTTGTCTTATTGACAGGGTCGTCGTAAAAATATGTTCCGACACGGCATGCGTCCTTATATTCTCCGGCCCTGAGCACACTTCTGAAATACGCCCTGCATATGTCCTCGAACCTATGCGCTATGAAGGTTGTGAGAGTCGGGGCTATGTATCTGTCGTAAAAGACATCCGGTCCGATGTCGAATATCCTCCCCGCGCGTCCGTAAATGTACATGTAGTAAAATCTTAACACGTTGTCGGCAATCTCGTATCCGACTCTTTTAGGATTATTCTCCTTGTTTATGGGATAGACTTTGGCTACGAGACCGAGTCTCACCGCCGTGTCGAGGACGTTGCAGAGCGTGAAGTCGTGCTCGGAACCCACACTGTTTTTTATCTCAGTGAATTTTTTTCTGCCGTTTCCCAGTGTCGCCAGAATAGGCTCGAGAGAATCCTTCTCCTTCGCGGAGGCCGTCATCAAAAGCTGGTCCGCGTATACGCGTGCGGCCCCGTGGTTAGTGAGATACATCGCTGTTATGTTTTCCTTCAACGATTTGGACGGATCAATCTCGATGTCCACGAAAGGCGTGCCGCCGAACACGGAATAAAACGCCACCTTGTCGTACGGCGTAAGATTGGGATAGCATACCGTCGCCTCTTTGTAATTCCACTGCTCGAGCTCAATTATAAGCGTCGCCCTACCGAACAGAGCATTGTCGTACGTGCTAAGGTCCTTCATCATGCCGACGTCGGAACCGGAAACGAAAAGTCTGATGTTCTTCAGACGTCTGTCAACCAAGTTTTGGAACACACTGTCGATAAAATCCGGCTTCGATGACTTTTTCAGATACGGATACTCGTCTATCACCACATTGAACGTTTCATCGAATCCGTTGAGATAATTGAACACACGGTCGAAGTCTGTAAGTTTTCCCCGATCAACCTCGAAACCGCAGTCCTCAAGCGTGTTTAAAAACATGCCGATGTTGTAGGAAAGAGCCCCCGAAGTACATTCAAAATATATCGTTTTATCCATGCTTCTTTTAAGAGAGTGTTTTATGAGCTCCGTCTTGCCGACACGTCTCGTGCCGTAGATTATAACAAAGGCGGAAGGCTTCAAAAGCATTTCGTCTATCTGGGCAATTTCTTTTTCTCTGCCGTAAAACACGTGACGCCTCCTCAGTATCAATATATTTCCACACAATTTTTTTGAGTATGAATATTTTATACAAATTTTTTGTGTTAAACTTTTTCACTCAACTTTTTTGAGTATATACGACATTATTGCAAAAGTCAAGATTATTATCGAAAATTCAACCCCTGTTCCGTAAAATATGTTTTTAAAATCCTCACCGAAAATTCTCCACCGACCTTTAAATCAAAGAGATATTCCGCAAAGGACGTCTCCGGTTCGTCCGCATTTTTTGCAGAATCTTCTCCTTGGGCTTTTTATCTTCTGAACACTTCAATCCCGTCCGGTCCGCACAGACCGACGCAGACGTGTCACGGATTCAGAAACAGAACGACGTATGTGGATTTATCTTACCATCATCTGTGACCCCCGTCTTGGTGTAGCCGCTGCACACCTCCATTCTTTATCCGCATATTCGTATAAAAAATGGAATCATATTGGGCTACTCTAAAAAAGAATTCATTTATAAACTACCCACATACAAAATAACTGTGGAAGAAATAAAGTCGGCGATATTCGAAATATCTTTACGAACTACAATAGGGTACGAGTAAACACATTCAACCCAGATGGATTACCTCCTGCAATATTCAGGGAGAGATACGAGCAGGGACTATACCAGGAGAATAATCCAATTATTTCGCCCGTAGATAAAGGTCAGACGGCTGCGATAGGAATTTAAAGAAAAAGGTAAGAATGCTATGATTTTTTCCACACAATTTTCTTGTATGTCTTCAAATCATATTCTCTGTTGACCCGCAAACTTCGTTTAAACTCTTTATGTCTCGAAAACTCAAAAGAAAGAATGTCGGACATAAGCCTCATGGCATCATCATGAGAACCTTGTGTCACCTCTTTGAAATCTAGATATATGACCGGATACTTTCCCTGCATGGATGTGTATTTCTTGCCGCCTTTCATATCTCAAGGTCCTTGAAATAGACACGGTGTATCCCTTTTGGTCTTTTCAAAAAATCTTTATCATGACGAGATTGAGGGACTTACCGAACCTTCTGGGTCTCGTAAAAAGTTTCGAATGATAGCTGTTCTGATCAACATCATCTATCAAATCTTTTATCAACACTGATTTGTACACGAAGTAGCACTTTGTAACCGTGCTGACAAAATCACTGTCCGCGGAGACACCTATTTTTCTTTTAACCTCATCCATTATCTCACTACTTATACATTCTTCATTTGTCACGTTTTACAGCCGGATGTAAAAAAACGCAATACCATGAACTCAACCCTCCGGCGGAACGACAAAATAAAAAAGCCCGCGGACATGATACGTCCCGCAAGCTTCCGGCAACGGCCATTTCAGCCTCGTTATGATGTTTATTATTAAAGACCGCGCCACGCATTTCCAAAACGTGGCATATCACCAGTACTTCCTAGGCCTTCCGGGAGACTTTCTGTCCGTCTGAAGTTCTTCGACCGTCGGAAGACGTCCGAACTGCTTCGCGAGCTTGTAGACTGTGGCGATGCTCTTCCCACTCTCCGCGGCAAGCTCCACGGGAGTCTTTGCGGGATCATCTCCCTCCTTGATTTTGGGAAGACCGTCTTCACCCACTATCGCGACCATTTTATCGGCCGTCTGCCACTCATTGGACCCGGCCACAGAAAAAAATACCAACTTCTTCTCGGCGTTGTCGTTTACGGCGGCGAGATACTCTGTCTTGTCAGTGTCTATGGTGAAAAACGTATACCCGTCTCTCTGCTCGGATCTCTTGCATGAGATGTCCCCGTCGTATGCTTTGCTGTAACGCCAGAACGCAGTGAGTATTTCCTTTATTTTCATAGAATCTCTGCTCCTTCAAAATTCAAAACTTTTCAGCACATAAAACTTCTTCGGTCCCGTCAAAACGAAACTTATTATAATTCGTGGGCCCGAAATAATCAAGGCGTTTTATAAAAGTTTTTCAAATATATGCAG
>JAJQAJ010000097.1 GCA_021203865.1 Clostridia bacterium | reverse complement strand
ACATCCCGTGACATCTACCCTATCCTAGTGAAATTAAAGTATGATGAAAGGTTTGTTTCATTGTGGATGAATGGGACAGTTTTTTGAGTCACGTAAAACGAGGGGCAGAAGCATCTCAGATCTTAAGCGCTCTCAAAGAAAAAGACTATGTCGCATTTCATACATGACGGGCATTCTTCCCATAAAAAATACGGAGGAGGGGCCGCGCTCAGCATGTTTAAAGGTATCTATGACAAGCGCTCTCTTTGGAGGAATATATGGATTCACTTGAAAAGAAGTTGAGGCCTTGTGCAAAAAAACGGCAAGCCGTTTAAAAGGGTTAATCTAAATTCGGATAAAACCTGTAAGTTCGCTTATCTTGCCGCAAAAAGCCACTACTATATTTTTGGAGCTTCCCGCCGGCAAAGGTTCGCCGACGTGGGATGCATTCCCGTAAAATACATAAAGAGCATATCCGCTCATGGTGGCGACGCTAAAAGTTTACAAATCCGTGGAGGGGGACGGTGGGGCGGATTGGGGAAAAGAATACTGCAATTTCATGCCGTCTTACCATGGCGAGGTGATTTTTGTAGGCATCAGCTCTGACGCGAAGACGAAAGGCCGCACATGTCTCTAAGACGCGTCGCCAGGTGACGAACTTAGGAACGGGAGACGGACGGCAAAAGATAAAGGTGTGGCACGGTTTTTTTTGCCGGCTTAATTTCACTTCATGAAACGTTGTATATTTCGCGGTTTGACTATGTTCAGTCACACAGGTTTATGTCTGCTGACCGGGCGTGGGTGATTTGATACGAAACGGATTGCGGGGATGCTTTTTGGGCATCCCTGTTTCTTAATGAACATTATGTAGTGGATGGGTAGATGCATTTTTTGTCTTTGTAAAAGTCATTGCGCCCGCAGGGAAACACAAGGCGCGCAGATGCTGTAATCTCCTTTCGTAAGGAAGCTTTTCAGCGAGATATGTACCGTGTAATCTTTTCCGGACTTTATCTCGATGGGGAGGGACCGCTCGTTTTCCCGCTTCGCCTTTGCCGGGGTTGTTGTAGTAAAAAAGCCCAAATCGTGTGCCGCGGGTTTACACGCGGTAACACAGTCGTACAAGGTCCCCAAAATTGACGCTCTTTCTCTCAAACATGGCGGACTTTGTTTTTGCGTGCCGTAGAATATGTAGGTGAGATGTCCCGCGTCGTTTGGATAAGTTTCAGAACGTTAAAAATTTTTTGCGTCCGAAATTTAAATGAGGGTAAACGCAAAATATGCGCTCTGGACGAGACGGGACCTTGCGTCATGAAAAGATTTTTCGCTAAAATCTACGCGCCGAAAAAAAGAAGAGAAGATGGAAATTTCATGGGTTGTATTTAAAGGAGGAGTTTTCAGGATATCCTAAAATTAAGTGTATCGATAATATATGGAGGGTATTTTATGAAATACAGTCTGTGGCTTGACAGATGGCTTAAAGAATACGTCGCTGTCGAGTCAAAAATCAAGACCGTGGTGAGGTACGAGGAGGTTATACGTCTTCACATCAAACCCGCGGTGGGCGACATCGATATGGACGAGCTTTCGGCGGCGACGCTTCAAAGTTTCGTCTCTTCTCTCATGACGAGCGGCAACGCCGTGACGGGCGGGGGCCTTTCGTCGAGTTCCGTGAACGGAATAATTTCGGTCGTGAAAAAATCGCTCTATGACGCGTACGAAATGTCGCTCGCGAAATGCTATGTCGCGGACACGCTCAAACGTCCCAAAACGCAGGAAAAGGCGGTGACATGCTTTTCTCTCGCCGAACAGAGAAAAATGGAGAGATGGATTTTGGGCGGGGACGACAAATCGTTAATCGGCGTCATAGTCTGCCTCTACACAGGTCTTAGGATAGGCGAACTTCTGGGGCTTGAATGGAATGACGTCGATTTTGACGCCGGCCTCATATCGGTCACGAAGTCCCGTCACGAGGGAAAGGACGCCGACGGCAGATACAGGAGCATAGTCGACACACCCAAAACACACTCGTCCGTGAGAACCATCCCCATATCGGACAAGCTCGCGGAGGTGCTTCGCGATCTCAAAAAATCCGGACAGACGGATTACGTCATCTCAGACGGTGACAAGGTGCCGTGCGTCAGGACGTACCAGAGGAAGTTCGCCGCCCTTTTGAGGGACCTTGACATACCGTATAAAAGCTTTCACTCGCTTAGGCATACCTTCGCGACGCGCGCCCTCGAATGCGGTATGGACGTCAAAACACTTTCCGAGATTTTGGGGCATAAGTCGTCCGTCATAACGCTCAGCCGCTACGCGCACTCCATGTCCGAGCACAAGAGAAACATGATGAACCTCGTGGGGGCGCTCCTTTCAGGCGTCATGTGATTAAAATTAGGTTGTACGTGCGGCGCTGAAAGTGGTATAATGCAAAGTATCTTTCGCGGAAGCCGCGGCTTTCCGCATAAGAGCGGCTGATGCTTCCCATTAAAAATTATGATATGCACGGTTTATGCAAAAAGTGCATAAAAACGCCCAAAATTTGACGATATCGCCGTGATTTTGTATAATTATACAGATTTTATGAATAAAAACGTTTTCGCGTGAGACGCGGAAAGTCTTCTATGGAGAAGGTATGTACGAAAACGACATCATGCTTCCGAGGCGCACGCCGCTGGAAGGCGAGGTGAAGCTCTCCTCCGGATGCGCCGTGGCGGCGATAATAGACCGTTCCGGCAAAAAAATGACGGGAGAGAAGATTATAAAATCCATCGCCACCATGCACGACCGTTCAAACGGGCTGGGCGGCGGCTTCGCGGGATACGGCATTTACCCCGACTACAAGGAGTATTACGCCTTCCATCTTTTCTATGACGATTTCAACTGCAAAAAGGAAACTGAGGATTTCCTCATAAAGCACTTTGAGATAGTCTATTCATCGGAAATGAAGACGAGGAAGGTGAAGGGCATATACAACGAGCCCATAATCTACCGCTATTTTCTCTATCCGCTGTCGAAGAGGCTTGCCAACTCGCTTTTGGACGAGGAGCAGTACGTCGTAGGGTGTGTGAACAGGATAAACGCCGAAATAAAGGGCGCGTTCGTCTTTTCGTCCGGGAAAAACATGGGAATATTCAAGGGGGTTGGCTTCCCCGAGGACATAGGGAAGTTCTATCTTCTCGATGAGGAGTATGAGGGCTGCATTTGGACGGCGCACGGCAGGTATCCCACGAACACTCCGGGCTGGTGGGGCGGCGCGCATCCCTTCGGGCTTTTGGACTTTTCGATTGTCCATAACGGGGAGATATCCTCTTATGACGCGAACAGGCGTTACATAGAGATGTTCGGGTACAAGTGCTCGCTCCAGACCGACACCGAGGTCATAACGTACATCATAGATTACTTAATAAGGGTCAAAAAGCTGACGCTCACGGAGATAGCCAAGGTCATATCGGCGTCGTTTTGGTCGACGATAGAGGAAAAGGACGAGGACGAAAGACGGCAGGAGATTTTCCTAAGGAAGGCGTTCCCATCGCTTCTCATAAACGGGCCGTTTTCAATAATCTTCGGGCACAGCGGCGGCATAATGGCGCTCAACGACAGGCTCAAACTCCGTTCTATGGTCTGCGCGGAAAAAGGCGATCTCGCGTTCGTGTCGTCTGAGGAGTGCGGAATAAGGGTCATCGAACCTGAGCCCGACAAGATTTTCTCGCCTGCGGGCGGGCAGCCCGTCATTTACACGCTTTCAGAGGGAGGGAAAGACTGATGGACATGTTCATTCCCGCCCAGTACGAGGTGGCAAGAAACCAGGAGCTCTGCATAGCGTGCAGGGTGTGTGAGAGACAGTGCGCGAACGAGGTGCACGAATACGACAAAGAACTCGGGAAGATGATCTCCGACAGCACGAAGTGCGTCAACTGTCATAGGTGCGTCTGCCTTTGTCCCACGCACGCGCTCAAAATCGTGAAATCGGATGACACGTACCGCCTGAACGGCAACTGGTCGGTTCAGGCCATGAACGAGGTGTACAGGCAGGCGGGCGACAGGGGAGTGCTTCTCTCGTCGATGGGCAACCCCGAGGATTATCCCATTTATTTCAACAAAATCCTCGTCAACGCGTCCCAGGTCACCAACCCGCCGATAGACCCGCTCCGCGAACCCATGGAGACCATCGTCTACCTCGGCAAAAAGGACGTCGAGATAAAGAGGGACATAGAGGGGAAGCTTGTCGACACGATGGGTCCGCAGCTCAAACTCACGACGCCGATAATGTTCTCGGCGATGAGCTACGGCTCGATATCATATAACGCGCACGAGAGTCTCGCGAGGGCGGCGGAAGAGCTCGGCATATACTACAACACGGGCGAGGGCGGCCTTCACAAGGACTTTTACAAATACGGAAAAAACACGATAGTGCAGGTCGCGTCGGGAAGGTTCGGCGTGCATGAAGAATATCTCAACACCGCCGCGGCGATAGAGATAAAGATGGGCCAGGGCGCGAAGCCGGGCATAGGCGGGCATCTTCCCGGCATGAAGATTTCTGACGACGTCTCGAGGACGAGGATGATTCCCAAGGGGGTTGACGCCATATCTCCCGCCCCGCATCACGACATTTACTCCATAGAAGACCTCCGTCAGCTCATATACACGCTCAAAGAGGCGACGGATTACAAAAAACCCGTCATAGTCAAAATCGCGGCCGTGCACAACGTCGCGGCGATAGCTTCGGGTATCGCGCGCTCCGGCGCGGACATCATAGCCATAGACGGTTTCAGGGGCGGCACGGGAGCCGCACCCACAAGGATAAGGGACAACGTCGGAATTCCCATAGAACTCGCGCTCGCGCAGGTGGACGAGAGACTCCGCGAGGAGGGCATAAGGGACGCCGTTTCTATTGTCGTCGGAGGGTCGATACACTCCTCTTCCGACGTCGTCAAGGCGATAGCCCTCGGGGCGGACGCGTGCTATATAGGCACGGCGGCGCTTCTCGCGCTCGGTTGCCATCTTTGCCGGAGCTGTCACATAGGCAAATGCAACTGGGGGATAGCGACGCAGAGGGAGGACCTCGTCAAAAGGCTCAACCCGGACATCGGATACAGGAGACTTGTCAACCTCGTCAAATCCTGGACGTCCGAAATCCAGGAGATGATGGGCGGCATGGGCATAAACTCCATAGAGGCGCTCCGCGGCAATCGGCTGATGCTAAGGGGTGTGGGTCTCAACGAGAGGGAGCTTGGCATTTTGGGTATTCTCCATGCCGGGGAAAACATGTAACTTATGAGAGGAAAAACTTTATGTTATGCAGCATATGCGGTATCAACTGGGGTGACGAAGGAAAGGGCAGGATGGTGGACATGCTGTCCTCCGAGTACGACGTCGTCGTGAGATATCAGGGTGGCAATAATGCCGGCCACACGGTCATAAACGAGAAAGGACGCTTCATTCTGAATCTTCTCCCGTCCGGAATCCTCCGAGGAGACGTCGTCAACGTCATGGGCCCGGGGATGGTGATAGACATAAAACACCTGTGCGGGGAGATACAGAGGCTTCGCGACGCCGGGATAGAGATATCACCCGAAAACCTCAAAATATCCGACAAGGCCGTCATAGTCATGCCGTACAGCATAACCCAGGACGTTCTGGAGGAGGAGAGACTTTCAAAGGCCACCGGAAAGCCCTATGGTTCGACGAGAAGGGGGATATCCCCGATATACGCCGACAAGTACATGAAAAAAGCGCTCCGCATGGGCGAGCTTAAAAGGCCGGAGTTCATGTACGCGCGCCTCAAAGACATCGTCGAGTGGAAAAACCTCTTCGTCACGGCTTACGGCGCAGAGGCGGTCAGATACGAGGACATGGTTGAATACCTCAAAGAATACGGCGAGCCGTTGAAGGAATACGTCACGGACGTCGGGCTGTACATAGACGGGGCAGCGAAAGCCGGGAAGAACGTACTTTTCGAGGCACAGCTCGGGGCGCTTCGGGACATAGACTACGGGATAGTGCCGTACACGTCCGCGTCCTCGACGATAGCGGCCTACGCGCCCATAGGCGCCGGGGTTCCAAACCTCAAACTTGACAAGTCGATAGGCATAATGAAGGCGTATTCGACCTGCGTCGGGGAGGGCCCCTTCACTGCGGAATACTTCGGTGAGAAGGCGGACAGGCTTCGCGAGATTGGCGGCGAATACGGCGCGGCGACGGGAAGGCCCAGGAGGGTTGGACCCTTTGACGCGGTCGCCTCGAAATACGGCGTGAGATGCCAGGGCGCGGACGAGATAGCTCTCACGAAACTCGACGTTTTAGACGGATACGAAAGAATAGAGATAGTCGACAAATATATCCTCGGCGGCGCCGAGACGGATGAGTTTCCCTTCACCGACGCTTTGGATGAGTGCAGACCTCACATCATCGAGGTGCCCGGCTGGAACGCAGACATAACCGGATGCCGGGAGAAAAAAGATCTTCCCAAAGCCGCCCTCGACTACATCGCGCTCATAGAAAACTTATGTGACTGCAAAGTGAGATACGTGTCGGTGGGCGCGGAAAGGGACGCCTGCGTGAAGATGTACTGATATAGCCATGAAAAGAATTTACGTCAACGAAAAATGGTGCCTCGGATGCCACCTCTGCGAATACGAGTGCATGTTCGCCTCGTCCGGGCTTGACAAGATGTTCAAGCTGAAAGGCAGACTTTCCGGGTATGTGCCGAAAATAAAGGTCGAGGGGGACGACATGTCACCCGTCCACTTCGCCGTGAACTGCCGGCACTGCGAGAACGCGATATGCGTCCAAAGCTGCGTGGCGGGGGCGCTGTCCAAAACCGGCGAGGGGATGGTCGAACTTGACAGGGAAAAATGCGTGGGGTGCTTCACATGTGTCCTCGTATGCCCTTACGGCGCGATAATGCCCGCCGCCGACGGTAAGGCCGCGCAAAAGTGCGTGCTTTGCACGGACAATTCAAAAGAGGGCCCCGCGTGTGTTAGGAATTGCCCCAACGGCGCGATAGTTTATGAGGAGCGCGGCTGAGATGAGATATGTCATTGTAGGCGGCTCGGTAGCCGCGATCGCCGCCATTGAGGCGATAAGAAAAGAAGATGGGGATGGCGACATCACCGTGTTTTCGGATGAAAAATACCCCGCGTACGGGCGGCCGACGATATCCTATTACTTAAACGGGACCATCTCCCGCGAGAAGATGGCGTACAGGGACGAGGACTTTTACGCGAGGATGGGAGTCACGCTTGAGCTCGGAAAGAAAGTCATAAAGATAGACGCGAAGAAAAAAGAGGTGGAAATCTCGGACGGTGACAAGGCGGCCTATGACAAACTTCTCGTCGCCACGGGCTCGTCGCCTGTCATTCCCGCGGTCGAAGGCTTTGAAAGCGTCAGATGCGCGCACACCTTCATGACGATGGATGACGCGCTCTCCCTTGAAAAAGACCTCGGGCCCGAAAAGAGTGTCCTCGTCGTAGGCGCGGGGCTCATAGGTTTGAAATGCGTCGAGGGCATATGCGGGAGAGTGAAAAAAATCACGTGCGTCGACATGGCGGATAGGATTCTGCCCTCCGTTCTGGACGCGGAAGGCGCGGAGATAATGCGCCGGGTCCTTGAAAATGAGGGCGTCGAGTTCATTTTAAACGACAGCGTCGCTAAATTTTCCGACGGCAGGGCAGTTTTGAAAAGCGGAAAAAAGCTGCCGTTCGACATTCTCGTCATGGCGGTCGGTGTGCGGCCCAACACCTCTCTTGTCAAAGAGGCCGGAGGGAATGTCAAAAGAGGCATTGTAGTCAACTCGTACATGGAAACCTCGCTTGACGGAGTGTACGCCGCGGGCGACTGCGCGGAAGGCTACGACGCGTCCGTGAACGAGGACAGGGTTCTCGCCATTTTGCCAAACGCCGCTTTTCAGGGGTCCGTCGCGGGAGCGAACATGGCGAAGGGCACAGGCGGCGAGAAAAAACAGCATCTTTGCGGCGTGCCCATGAACGCCGTGGGATTTTTCGGAACGCATGTTCTTTCGGCCGGCGCGTATGTCGGTGAGTGCCTCAGAACGAGGGACGGCGACAACCTCAAAAAGCTGTACGTCAAAGACGGACTTTTGAAAGGATTCATTCTGATAGGTGACATAGAGCGTGCGGGGATATACACGTATCTCGTGCGGGCCCAGGTGCCGGTGGACGAGGTTAATTTTAACCTTCTCAAAGACGCGCCGCAGCTTCTCGCCTTTTCCGATGAGTTCAGACGTGAAAAACTGACCCAAAAGGTGTGACATGGTAATAAAAGTAGACGAGAACACCCACTTTTCCTATCTTAACAGAAAGGTGAAGGAGACGAAGGACAAAGACATTGTCATAGACGGCTGCATAGGGCAGCGCTACATCGCCGCGGGTCTCAAAGACAAGAACATAACCATAAACGGCACACCGGGGAACGCTCTCGCGGCGTACGTCAACGGCTGCACGATAATCGTCAACGGCAACGCCCAGGACGCCACGGGCGACACGATGAACGACGGTAAAATCATAATATACGGAAACGCCGGAGACGCGACGGGCTATGCCATGAGGGGCGGCAGGATATACGTGAGAGGCAACACGGGCTACCGCGCGGGCATCCACATGAAGGCCTACATGGATCTCAAACCCATAATAGTCATAGGCGGCAGGGCCGGCTCGTTTCTCGGCGAATACCAGGCGGGCGGGATTATAGTCGTGCTGGGGCAGAATGACGACGGACAACCTCTTTTTCACAACTTCTGCGGTACGGGCATGCACGGCGGGGTGATGTATCTCAGATGTGAAAAGCTCCCGCACCGGCTTCCATCGCAGGTTTCCAGTCGCGAGGGAAAAGGCTCCGAAATAGATGAGCTTAAAGAAATCGTCGAAGATTACTGCGCATATTTCCCCGAATACGACGCGAAAAAGATTCTGGACGCCAATTTTTTCATCCTCACTCCCAACAGCGCGAACCCGTACAGGCAGATGTACACGAACAACTGAAAGTAGGAGTCGCGCATGACGCTTAAAGAAACCTTCACCCTTGAAAGCGGATATCCCATCCCGAAAATAGGTCTCGGAACATGGCTCATTACGGGCGATGACGCCCGCCGGGCAGTCAGGGACGCTCTGGAGCTCGGATACCGGCACATAGACTCCGCCGAAGCGTACGAAAATGAGGCGGAGGTGGGCCGCGGCATAAGGGAAAGCGGATTAAAAAGGGAGGACGTCTTTCTCACGACGAAGCTTCGGGCGGAGATAAAGACTTATGAAGGCGCGAAAAAGGCCATAGAGGAGTCCCTCGAAAAGCTGGATACGGGCTATATTGACCTTATGCTCATTCACTCTCCGCAGCCCTGGGACGAGAGAGGTGAAAACCCCAGAAACTATGACGAGGGAAACAGGGAGGCCTGGCGCGCCTTGGAAGATAGCTGCCTTTCGGGGAAAATAAGATCTGTCGGCCTGTCCAATTTTTCTGAAGAGGACATTGAAAACATCCTCAGCGTCGCGCGGGTTCCCGTGTCCGTCAACCAGATAAGGACGCATGTCGGGGTGACACCCGAAAAGCTCATCGAATACTGTAGGGGAAAGAGGATACTTTGTGAGGCTTATTCCCCGCTCGCGCACTGGCGGATAAAAAACCCCGAGGCGGTGGAGGAGATTGCGAAAAAATACGGTGTGTCATACGCGAGGCTCTGCATAAGGTACACTTTGCAACTCGGCATGGTGACTCTTCCAAAGACCTCAAAAAAAGAGCGTATGGCTGAAAACTCCGACGTGGACTTTGAAATCTCGGATGCTGACATGGAGATTCTCAAAGGTTTCACTCTGGGTAGCGCTTACACGCTGAAATGAAGGACTCGGGCATGAAGTTTTACAAGATGCACGGCATCGGAAACGATTACATATATTTCGACTGCATGAAAGAGGAGTTGGAAGATCCCGGAAAGCTCTCCGTACGCCTTTCCGACAGACATTTTTCGGTCGGCGGTGACGGTGTCATCCTTCTTTGTCCTTCATCCGTCGCGGACTGCAAAATGCGGATGTTCAACGCCGACGGTTCGGAAGGGAAGATGTGCGGCAACGGCATAAGGTGCGTGGGGAAGCTCGCGAGTGATCTGGGATACGTCAAAGGCGACACTTGCGCGGTGGAAACTCTCTCCGGTGTGAAGACGCTGAAACTATTCTTTGACGAAAAAGGTCTGGTCTCTTCCGTCCGCGTGGACATGGGAGCCCCCGTGCTTGCCGGGAAGGACATCCCTTCCGTGTTTGACGAGCCGAGCGTCGTCGGAAAGTCGGTCGAAATCGGCGGGGAAGCGCACACCGTTACGCTTGTTTCCATGGGGAATCCTCACTGTGTGGTGTATGAAGACCCGGAAAAAGTCGACCTTGAAAATATAGGACCTCTTTTTGAATGCAGTCCGCTTTTTCCCGAGAGAATAAACACCGAGTTTGTCAGGGTGAACGGCAAGAACGATCTTTCCATGCGCGTCTGGGAAAGAGGCAGCGGGGAGACACTCGCCTGCGGCACTGGGGCTTGCGCGGCGGCCGTTGCGTCAGTTTTAAACGGATATTGCCAAAAAAACGAGGAGATAACGTTCCATCTTCTGGGAGGGGATCTCAAAATAACTTACACTGATGAGACGGTTTACATGGAAGGAGGGGCGGCTCTGGCGTTCACAGGGGACGTTGAAATTTGACGCGGTTAAAATTAACCATGCAAGAACAGGCTCAGGCCTGTTTTTTTGTTTATTTGTCCGGTCACTTTTGGGTCTATTTGGGTGAATGAAACTGGGTCTATTTGGGTGAATGAAACTGGGTCTATTTGGGTGAATAAGATTGACATGTGGTCATGTGGTGTGTATCATAATTGTGTTCAAACGTTTTTGATAGGGGAAAGTAATGTACAAATATTATTCCAGAGTTGCCGATAAACTGATAGGTGACGCGCTCAGACGGTCCGGCGGTGTTCTTGTGGAGGGACCCAGGTGGTGCGGCAAAACAACAAGTGCCCAAAAAATAGCCGGAAGTTCGTTTTATTTAGATCCGGAGTTTATCGAAAATTACCGTGACATGTTATCTATTGCTCCGGACTCCATTTTGGGCGGAGAAACGCCGCGGCTTATAGATGAATGGCAGCTTCTTCCGATGATTTGGGATAAAATAAGACGGGAAGTAGATGTGCGAAATGAAGTCGGTCAGTTTCTATTGACCGGGTCCTCAGTTCCCGCAGATTTGACTCAGATTGCTCATTCCGGCATAGGAAGAATTGTGAGGGTAAGAATGGGGACAATGTCCTTGTATGAGTCTGAGGAATCTCAGGGGACGGTTTCTCTTGGCGAGTTGTTTGAGACCCCGGATGCAATTCATGGCACAAAAAAAATGACTTCTCGTCAACTGGCGTTTTCAATTTGTCGCGGTGGCTGGCCTTTCTCGTTAAGGTTTGAAAATGAGATCGACGCTCTGGGGGTTTCGAGAGACTACTACAATGCATTAACGACTGAGGACATATACAGAGTAGACGGTTCAAGAAGAAGTTCGAGTACGTTGGAAAAAATAATGCGTTCATACTCCAAGAACATATGTACACAAATCAAATACGCACGAATTTGTGAGGATATAAGATTGACGGAATTGTCTTCGACAAGCGAGGATACGGTCTGCTCTTATATCGCTTTTTTGAAAAGATTGTTTGTGATAAATGAAATACCTGCTTGGCAGCCTAACATTCTATCGAACATTTATGTAAGAACAACAGAAACGAGAAACTTCGTGGATCCTTCAATAGCTACTGCCGCGTTAAATCTTTGTCCGGATATGCTTCTGCAGAACCCTACAATGTTCGGAAAGTTATATGAGTCATTATGCCTTCGTGATTTGGGTATTTATGCGCAATATTTGGACGCCAAATTGTTTCGTTACAGAGATTCGAAGAATCTCGAGTGTGACGCTGTAATCCAGTTAAAAGACGGGCGTTGGGGAGCAATAGAGATGAAATTGGGAATTTATCACACAAATGAAGGCGCGGTTAACCTTAAGAAATTATATGATAAAATTGACAAATCAAAGATGGCTCCTCCTTCCTTTTTAATGGTGCTTTCAGGCACTGAGGAATTTGCGTACAGAAGACATGACGGGGTATATGTTGTTCCTATAGATTGCCTCAAATATTAAAATCGGCGGGGCCTGTAACCTCGCCATTTTTGTATTTGCAACTTATTAATACGCAAAAAATGCCGGTCATAAAATCTTACAATACGCAATGTTCCTATACATACGATACATGGATACACACAAAAAGGAGACCGTGCCGAATCTTCCGGATTGAAGTTTTTGTCTCAGCGACCCACATTGAGTACGGAGTACACGGGAACCGAGACGGTGCAGCTCGTTAAAATGGTTTCTCGGATTTTTGCAGAGTGTATTTTCTGTTGGGATGACACGACGCCGTCCGTAATTTGTTGAAATGAAACGGGAAACATTTT
>JAJQAJ010000075.1 GCA_021203865.1 Clostridia bacterium | reverse complement strand
AGAAAAACGACCTGATGAAATCTATGATTTTGTCATAGAAACCGAAGTCATGTCCCTTCTGCACGGGTGTGTCGTATTCGTCTATGAGGATTATCGGCTGCACACCGTGGAACTCGTAAAGAATGTCCGTGAGAAATTTCAGCGATGACTCGTAATCGACTTCAGAACCCGTTCCTTTGACAATTCTTTCGTATTTGTCCACATTGTCCCCACTGACGTGACCTTTAAGCTCATGGTGCCTTTTGTACTCAGACATTATCATGTCCTTTAGATTGTCACGCATCTTCTCCCAAGTGTTGTTGGTGATATCCTTAAAGTCCATGAAAATGACGGGGTATTTCCCTTGCTCGGACGTGTACTTTTCTCCGCATTTCCATATGTTGAGGTCCTTGAAATAAACGGAATTTTCCTTGTCCGTCTTCTCAAAGAAAGTCTTTATCATGGAAAGATTTAAAGATTTTCCGAACCTTCTCGGACGCGTGAAAAGCATGGCAGGATGTTTGGGATACTCGTCTATCAATTCTCTTATGAAAAGAGTCTTGTCAACGTAGTAACATTTTGAAACGACATTCTTGAAATTAGAGTCATCGGAAAATCCTCTTCCGTCTTTTGTCAAAGCCATGGAAAAACCTCCTTATCATATCTCACTCTATGATAGCATCTTTTTGAAAAGTGTTCAAGCGAGTTTGAGCGTTAAAACCCGGAACGTCTCAGGACGTCGCGGCTCACGAAGGGAAAAGATCAAAAAAAGGAAACATGACCCCGACCCGGTTTCGGATATCAAAGTGCCAAAGACACGAAATTCTCATAAATTCACTCTTTTTTTCAAATCAGCAAAAAAGTCCCGGCCGAAACTCTCTCGCAACAAAACACGCACGAAGTCCAAACCCCGTGCGCGTCGACTGATATTCTTTTTTTAGTCGGAAACCACGTAGTCACCAAGCGCCATCGCGAGCACGGCGCCATAGCCGCCTATCCATGAATAAAGGTAGATTTCCGTATCGTCTTTCGTGAGTGTCTGAGGCACAAGGGCGCTCGAACCCTCAAACCATGACTCCATGGTGTAGAATGGCGTTTCAGACGAAAGCGAAGAAAGGCTCGCTATCGTGAAAATCTTCCCCGTATTCGTGACGAAGGCTATCGACGATGAAAGATTGCTGTCCATATACGAGTTGAGCATGGCCGAAACATATTCGGCCTGGCTTCCGTAATATTCGGGGTCATACGTCATAACGTCCTTTCCGTCACTGCCTTTCGCAAGAGAATTTTCATTCAGAAGAAACTGCGAATCCCCGAGCGAGAAGTTGAGATTGAGTTTCCCCCTGTCTCCCGAAGACCTCGAGGACATGTTGGCGTCTATGCCCATGAAATGGAGATTCACGGCGGGAGCGGTCACCTGGTCACCAGCGGCACCGACGGAGGTTGACTCTCCGGTGTAGATGGTCTTCCCGACTCTGTTGAACGCCACGTCAAACTCGGCGAGAAGAGGCGCTATGAATGTCACACCCATGCTTGTGAACCAGGCTTCGTCACCCGCTATATAGTTTTCAATGATTGTCTTTTCGTCTATGACACAGCCCGACTCTATGCAGTGCTCTTTGCCGTCATCGTCAACGTCTTCTTCGGCTCTCGACCTCGCCATGACGACGGGTCCGCCTATCCTTTTGAAGACAGAGTTTTTGACAGAGTTCTCCGCCGAGAAATAGAGGAATATTCCGCAGTTGAAGCAGTCAAAAACCTTTGAATCCCTCATGTCGAGACAATCATATCCGGGAAGAGATTTCTGACAGTCTATCGCCATGACAAAATCCTTCGAGATCATGTTGGATATTTCAAGTTTTGAACTTTCGCTCATGACGAGTTGCAAACTTCCGCAGGCCCAGCCGGACTCTTTTCCGCTCACGGAATAATTCGGGTTCGACATGTTGCCGACGATGTCGACGTTTTCAAATGTCGCCGTGGGACGCGAGCTCTCAGAAACTCCCTCTTCCGCGAGCGCGTCGCTTTCCTTCCCGAAAAACGCGAAGAGCGCGGCGTTTGAGGTGTTCACAGAGGTTGTGGACCTTGAATAATAATTAAGTCCGTATTCCGTGCCGTCATCGCCGAAGCCGCTCCTCCTGTACGTCAGCGTGTATTTGAGAGTCGAACAGTCTATTTTGAATAGGTTCCCGTTAAACGTAAAGTCATCCGTCATGTAGTGTGAGTATATGAACGAATAGTCACGTACGGAGCCCACCATCTCGTCGTAATCTACGCCCCAGAAATCAGCTTCTTTTTGAGAAACAAAGAATCTTTCCGGTATGTCATCCGATGTTATCAAAATGTCGCCGTGAAGGTATATCCCGTTGCAGGGCTTCAGCTCATCGTCGCTCTCGCCTTTCTCTTTAAGGAAATCGCGCCAGAGCTCGTAGTAAGTTACGTATTCAAAGCTGTCCGTCTCCTCGTTCCAGAATACATGCCTCGACGGGTCGCCCGTGAAGTCGCCCGAAAGGTCGGCACCTTCTTCCACGAGCGCCATGTGGCCTATATCTATGGCGTCATAGACGTTGTATCCGTCGCAGACGAGCACGGTGATTGACGCGGACTCTATGGGCGTTGCGACGAAATCCCTTTCAAACGCCGAAGGGGTCACGGTTATCTCAAAGCGCTCCCCAACCGCGGTTTCTGTGAAATAGAACGTGAAATCCGAATATGAAACGTAGAGGTTGTCAGAAAGATTCAGAGCGTCCGACGAGCCGGAAAGCTTGACAGTGACGTCGGCTTCATAGTTTTTCTGAACAAACGAGTGCGTGAAATCCGACATGTCCACGAGCGTGAGCGAGGGCCTGTAAATGAAGCCGTTGTCGTCCCCCACGCAGTAATCGGTGACCGTGCCCACGAAATTGTTGTCATCCTCCTTGTCTCCGCAGCGCGTGAGATTGTCCTCGTACGTATTCTGGAAGTCCGGCACCTCAAACGTCAGAACGTCGAAATAAGTTATATCATCACCCACGACAACCGACCCGAGCGCGTACTCAGTCTCGTTTTCGCGAAGGAAGCATGAGAGCGCGTATTTACCCTCCTCCGCCGAGCCATATCCTTTCACCCTATCATATAGTCCGTCCGTTCTCACTATGGCGAGGCTTTCATCGCTTTGAAATTCTTCCCCATCATGAAACTCGATGTCGGATATTTCCTTTTTTGAGTTGTCGCTGTACATGACGGTGAGTTTGAATTCGTCAAAATTTATGACGTCATCCGGTGTGTAGAAGTGATCGAAATCGGATGTCGCAACGGAAGAAACCTTTATTTCCTTTGTATCATCTTTCTTTTCCCCGCCTTTGCACGCGGAAAGCACCCCACAACATAGGGCCAGAACGCCCGCCATCGCGACAGCGCCGGCGGCAGTGAACGCCTTTTTTGTCTTCGCTCTCATCTTTTCGCTCCGCACAAAATAAAATTTATATACGTTTTAAGTATACGCTTTAAGGACTTCTATTTCAAGGAGTTTACCGCATGGGGACGCCAATTTTCACAAAAACGCCTAAAATGTCAGACGAGAAAAATCCCGCGAGCTTTACCATACTCGCGGGAGTGATAATGTCAAAATGTCTCCTATGTCTCCTCCGTCACGGCGTCGCCCAAAGGCATCGCGAGAACTCCGCGGATAGACCCGAACCAAAGGTAGAGGAACATCTCCGTGTCCTCCTCCGTAAGTTCTACGGGCACAAGTTTGCTATCCAGAGCGTAAGCCGCGAGATCATAGAACGGATCCCCGCCCGACATCGTCTGAGAGGCTATCGTGAAGCTTTTTCCGGTGTTCGTCGAAAAGACGAGCGGCATGTACGCGTAGTTGCACTCATCCATGAAATAGTTGGAAAGCGCACCTATGTACTCCGCCTGAGACGCGAAGTTTTCCGGGTCTGAAAGATACGTTTTCGTATAAGTTTCCTCACTCAGCATATACTCCGTGTCACCTATTCTGAAATCGCAGTTGAGATATTCAGAGGTGTCCGAGGAGCTCCCCGCTCCGTTATCAATCGCCACCCACTGGACGTTGACGGCGGAAGAGCCGGCCTGCTCGCCGTCTGCGCCGACGGCCGTCGACATTCCCGTGTAAATGGTCTTCCCGACTCTTTCAAAGAACTCGTCAAACCACCCCAAAAGGACGGGGATGAAAGTGACGTCCATACTGACAAACCAAGCCTCGTCGCCCGCGAGATAGTTTTCTATGACGGTGTCGTCGTCTATCTCGATGCCGCAGTTGTAGTAATATCCGTAACTGTTATCACCACCGTCGTCAGTAGTTTTGCTCTTTGACATGACAATCGGCCCGCCTATTCTTTTGAAGACCGAGTTTCTGATATAGTTGTTTTCCGCGGTGACCTCATAGACCGCGCAATTGTAGCAATCGAAAATCTTGGAACCCTTCATGTCAAGTCCGACATAATTGGAGTTCGTCGACTCCACGTCGACCGCCATGACAAACTCGCGGCAGATGCAGTTGTCCATCTTAAGCTTTGAGCACACGCTGCGCACCGCCTGCAAACTTCCCGCCGCCATGCCGTTCTCCTTGCCGCTTACCGAGTATCCGGGGTTGGAGACGTTTCCGACAAGTTCGACGTTTTCCACCGTGGCGATATGTCTTTGGGCGTCATCCACGCGCGACCAGTCTGTCGTGGTGTCCTTCTCACCCAAGAAGGATATGAGCGCCGAATTTGACGTGTTGACCGCGGTGTTGCCCTCGGCATAGTATTTGAGCCCACTTGAAGTCCTCGTGGTGAGCCCGTATTTTATCGTCGAGCAGTCTATTTTGAATAAATTCCCGTTGAGTGTGAAGTCGTCAGTCATGTAGTGCGTGTAAGGGAAAGCATCATCCCGAATGCATCCCACCATGTCGGGATAATTGACGCCGTTCTTTGTGGCTTCATCCTCCCCGATGAAGAAATCTTCCGGGATGTCGTCCATCGTCACTTCTATGTTGTTTTGAAGATAAATACCGTTGGTCGATTTGAGAGTGTTTTTATCCTCTCCCTTCTCATCGAGAAAATCTTTCCATATGTCGAAGGCGCACACCTGATTGTTGCTTGTTGAACCGTTCCAGAAGACCGGCTTCGTCAACCGCTCAATGTAATTGCTGGATCCGGGGTCAGAGTCGACAAGGCTCATGTGTCCGAGGTCCAGTGCGGTGTAGACATTCCAGCCGTCCATGACCTTGACGGTCATCGTGACAGGCTCAATCGGCGTTCCGGAAAAATCGCGATCGAAATCCGTGAGTGTCATCTGTATCGTAAAATACTCACCCACCGCCTCGTCCGTGAAATCGAAGGTGAAATCCGAATATGAGACATAGAGGTTGTCGGAAAGGTTCAATGGTTCTCCCTCATCGCTCTCATCCCTGTACACGGCGACGTCCACATTGTAAACGCTCTGCTCAAATGAGAGTTTGACGTTGCCGGGGTCGGATAAAGTGAGCTTGGGCGTGAATACAAAGCCGTTGTCGTCACCCACACAGTACTCGTCCACCGCTTTTACAAAATCGTTGTCGTCATCCTTATCACCGGTACGCTCAAGGTTTGCCTTGTACTCGGTCACGAAAGCGGGCTCTTCAAAAAGTGTGACGTTGAAATAGGTGATGTCATCCCCTATGTATACTGTTCCCAAATCGTAGATTTCCATGTCCTCGGCGAGAAGACATGAAAACGAATATTCACCTTCCGCGTTATGGCCTAATGTCAGTTCCTCGTAAAGGCCGTCCGTGTAGAGTATGAACTCGGCTCCGTCGTCAAAGATGCTCTTTGTGACCTCCTCCTCAGAAGTCTCTTCCTCCTCGTCCCCGTCGTCCGTGGTCTCCGCGTCTTTTTCGTCCGCGTATGTTTCATCCGTTTCAGTTTCGGCGGGTTCGACTATGCCCTCATCTTCCGTCTCCACCTCTATCGGCTCTTCCGCGTCGACGTCTATGAGCTTTTCCGTAAGCGTCTTTGTGGACTTGTCCGAATAAGTTATGACGACGGAAAGGGATTCCAGGTCAATCTCGCTTCCCGGCGTGTAAAAGTGGTCGAAGCCACTCGTCGCGACGGAAGATATCTTCCTTTCAGAAGACTCGGTTTTTTCCTCGCCCTTGCACGACCACAAGACTCCGCAGCCACATACAATCACCCCCGCCAGTGCTACGGCGACGACGGTTTTAAGCGTGTTCTTTCCATATTCTCTCATGTGCAATTTAAAACTCCTATGCAAAAATATACTTGCGTTACACACCGCACATGATACATGTGAGTTCTTAAATTTGAGCGTAAATGAAAAAGAAAATGTTAAAATTAAGCGAGATTGTGAAAAAATCACATTTATTGTACCTGGTTAAAATTAACACACCCACATAACCTCCACGGACGAATCTGACCCTCGAGACCTGAAATTTCACGTGCACCAACGAATCGAGTAGGTCAGGAGGATGCTTATCCTCCTTTCCTCTCACACCACTTATGCCGACTTTTTTCTTATTCCGACTTTCACGCTTGTCACCCTTTGGTGCCTCCTGTGGTTTCTTTACGCCTTGCGGCGCATACCATTAGGATAGCACTTTTTTTTATTTCGGTGACTGAATTATAACCGTTTCTGAATGGTTTTTCAGGGCGCCCCACTGACCGCATTTTATTATGCCATTAACACTATAGGGGTTTCGCTTCTCATTTCTTTTATGTAAGATTTTCTACACTAGGCCCCGGAAACCCGGAGCATTTATTATATCCGCATGTCCGGCAAAAGATAAATGGTTTCGTCAAAAATCGCACTCATAAAAATAGCCGAGACAATTAGTCTCGGCAAAAATTGAATAATTGAGGTCGTCTATAACATATATGGAGCTCACTGCCTTTCACTTCTCAAAATCTTCCCACATTCGGGACAAAGGGAGGTGATTTGGTCACAACTATTCGTAAAACTCGACCTGGGAGCCGAGTTCAGATAAAACAATAAAAAAAAATTGAGCAAAAAAAGGTCAGTAGCAGACGACAGTCACGTCGTCGGATTTGGTGGAGCCGTCGGTCGTGCGGATGTATGCGTGCACAGCCCCCGTCATGTTGAAGACGAGATAGCCGGGTCTCACAAATTCAGCCTTGTACTGTGTTTCTCCGTTTTCATCCGTATAGGTGTCGTTGGAAAGAGAGAACGCAACCTTATCGGGATAATCGACGTCCGCAGGAAGATATTCGTATTCGAGAAAGACCGTGCCATAGCCCTGTGCCTCATCGAATTCGATGTAAATCGTGTTGTTGGCGTCCTTTTCGTTCGTGAACCAGATGTCTGAGAAATATGTCTGGTACTGTCCCACGGCGATGGATTTACCAAAGAACGATATCACGACGACGGACATTATCAAAACTATGACGATAAGAAAGGCGGAAGCTTTTTTCATGACATCACATCTCCTCGTACATGACTCTCGACTTGAATTTGAAAACTATCAGGCGGTAGGCAACGAATATCGCCGCCAGAATGAACACCCTTATGTAGACGTACGACGCGTCATACATTAAGAAGAACAAAAAGACGCCCATCGTTATTATCGACAAAAAGAATGAAAGCGCTATGGATTTGACCTCGTTGGGGTTGACGCCCGCGGCCCCGGAAGTGCTGTAAACCTGGGGTTTTGGGTTCATGAAGTCAATCTCGGCGCTCCAAAAGAGATGTCCGAACGCCACAGCGAGCTCTGTCAGGATGATGAGCACCGAATCGAGGGCGCCCATGTCCGCCTCAACCAAAAATATCACTGACGCGGGGACCACCACAAGGACCGTCGAGAGCATGCTCACGAACAGTTTTTCAAAAAGCGCGGGGAAGGACTTCACCGGCTTCGTCTTGTGCACGGCGAGCGACTCCCCGTCACGACTGTATATGGAGGACACCCAAACATTGGATGAGGTCGCGAAAAGAAGTATTACCAAAATGTTGAACGAGATAGCGAGATAATCACCCACCACCCTCTTGCTTATCGCCGCGAAGACGGCGTTCAGAAGGAGCGTGCAAAGCGGCGTTATTATTATGACCGCTATCGAAGCGGAAAGGAGGTTGTTTTCGGAGAGCATCCTCTTTGAGTCGTAATAAAGGGACGAGGCGGTCTTTGACATTCTTCTGTTCCTCTTGTCCCTCACGGACTGTTTTTTGTTAAACTCGTACTGTTTGTCGGCGGTTTTCGCGTAGGCGTAGCGGGAGATCACCATGTTTATCAAAGCGAAGAGAATTATCCCTCCCACCACCACGGCGAGGACAATCCAGGTGTTGCTGTCAAAAAATTTCGTCGAATACGAGGCGTCGCTGCCGCAAAGACACATGACGAAGGCGTAGCAGAAATAGAATCCCTTCGTGAACCAGTTGAGAAACTGTGTGAGATACTGGGATATTTTGGACCAGCTTCGAATAAGGTTTATGTCCGCGGGAATGAGACCTATGAGCCAGACGACGAGAGCGACCACTCCCGCGAGAAGAATTATGACGCCCACATACCTCGCCGTTCTGTTCTTTTTGAAAAACTGCACGATGTAGTTTATGGGGAACGCCAGAAAAGCCGCAAAAACCACCATGAGGCCCGTGAAAAGGATAAGCATGAATGTTATCCAAAAATACGAAAACCACGGAAGTCCCGATATTATCGCGTAGGCGAAAAATATCGGCATGAGGAAATAGAACGTCCGGCGTATTTCATAAACGAATGACACGCACACCTTTGAAAGGTAGACCGTGCTCGCGTGCACGGGGAAGGTCATGAGAAACTGGTTGTCTTTGCTTAGAAAGAGTGTCTTCGAGAGAGTTATCGTGCATGTCACGAGCGAAAAGACCAAAAGAAGCAGAAAGACGACCGACATGACGCTGACGGGAAGATGGTCAAGGGGCGAGAAGAGACGAAGATAGATGCAAACGAAGTAGACGACGTACGCTATCGCCATGACTGCCAAAAAAGTGACCACGGCGAAAACAGCCTTAAAAATCAGCTTTCTAAGGCTGTTGGCGGACGAGAAGTCTATCTTCTCCTTAAGCTGCATCATGAAAAGTGTCCTAAACGCGCCCATGTTTCCTATCGATTAATTTTAACCTTCTTCCGGAAGAGGAAATCGAGCTCCTCCTCCCCTTTTTCTTCTTTTTCGACGGGAACGCGCTTTATGTCCCCGTCGGCTCCCTCGCCGACCTCAAGAAAATACTTTTCGAGGTCGACACCTTCTTTTGCCAACTCTGCCATCTCGCGTGAAGCCTGGATGACCCCGCCCTTTATTATTATCACTCTCGTGCAAAGCTTTTCGACAACGTCGATTAAATGCGTCGAGAAAAAGACTATGTTCCCCTTTTGGGCGTGCTCGCGAAGGCACTCTTTCACCTCGTACACAGACGCAGGGTCAAGCCCCGTCAAAGGCTCGTCTAAAATGAGAACCTTGGGGTCGTGTATGAGCGCCGCCATTATGGCCACCTTTTGCTTCATGCCGTGGGAATAGGTCTGAATTTTGGAGTCAATCGAGTCCTCCATCCTGAACTTTCCGCAAAGTTCGGAAATCCTTTTGTTTCTCTCATCTTCCGAGACGCCGTAGAGGTCCGCCATATGATTTATGTACTCTCGCCCAGTCAGTCTTTCAAAGAGCGCGTAGTGGTCGGGCACAAACCCAATCTCCGCTTTCGCCTCGACGGGCTGAGTGGAAACGTCATAGCCGTTGACCTCGATTTTGCCTTTGGTCAAGGGGTGAATCCCCACAATGCTCTTTATTATCGTGCTCTTCCCGGCCCCGTTGTGGCCGAGGAAAGCTATCACCTCGCCATCGTGCACCTCAAAAGAGACGTCCGCCGCGGAATAGAACTCGTTTTCCCCGTATCTTTTATATACGCCGTCAAGGACTATCTTGCCCTTAGTCTCCTCATTCTGGTACGCGCCGAGCGACGCGACTCCCGAGGCCACGCACGCGGCGTACTCCTCCGCCTTTATCTCACGGCGTCTTCCCTCGACGTGCCGGTAGTGGTCCTGTATTTTGAATATGTACGCGTAGACGAACCACACGAGGAACGCGACAAGTACGTATATGACAAAAAAGAGAATTTGATACAAAGGATAATAGGTAAGCGTGCTGTTGGGAAGCTCGAATGTCAGAGTAAACTCTTTCAGCCTTATCCCAAAGGACCCTAAAAGAGAGGTTATCTGGTCTTTGTTCGTGTAGAAAAAGTCGGTGTTGAGGTACGAGTTCAAAATTATGACTAGAAGGAAATACACTGCGAAGCCCACGAGCGAATAGAAGAAGTGTTTGAGTTTCGGGCGCTGGTAGACACCCGTGAAAAGCATCGTGAGCGGAATCCCGAAGGCCAAGATGTGGTTTTGCCAATAGGATATGACCTCGGGTGAAAATACGCCCATGGAGCGCTCGTATGTCGGAATGAGCATCGCGACGAAAGCTCCCAGAACACCGAAAAAGAGCGCGAAATAGAAGAGCCAGTCGAATTTGAACATGAGACAAAGCGGCACTATGAACATTATCGTGTTGCAAAGGTGCAGCGGCCACTCCGAGACCGTGTATAGCGATGTGTAGTCGTATTTAGAGCAGTACGTCACCACCGCCGCGAGGGAGATGTACAGAAGCATCATGCGGATGTACTCCCTGTCTTTATTTCTAAGGTAGAAGTACATGACGATGACAAAGACGATTCCCGCGTAGATGTAACCCCTGTGGAAGGCGTTGAAGCGAGTCACGTGCGCGTAGCCGAAGTTCCCGAAAAGCTCCTCCAAAGTCCAGGGCATCATTGTGAAAACTATCATCGCGGGAACGACGTACATGACGCCCAAAAACTCATTTTTCTTAAGTTTAAGCCCCGATTTGCAGGCCGAATAAAGGCAGACGCAAAAGACAAACGCCGATTCTACGGACATGAAAACACTGCACACATCAAGGCCGTATGATCCTGTGTAGGAATACGACGTCCACCTGAGGAGTGCAATGTTGATAACTGAAAATATGAGTGTAAAAGATCTGGCGACGTTTTCGAAGACATTCCCTTTTTTGAAAAACGGGAAGACAAAGACGACGAGCACACTCGCAATCTCCATCCAGACGTCTACGGTCACGAGCACCATAAAGACGTTTGAAAACGCCTTAGAAGAAAACCACCCCGCATTCTCACCGTAAAAGGGGTTGTCCGAGAGTGCGTGGACACCTTCCAAAAGCGAACCCGACGAGGCGTAATAGCGGACGGCGAAGAGCGCGAGAATCAAAACCGCGAAGATTTTGAGAAAAAGGCGCGCGTGGGCCTCAATGAACCTGCGGAAAAGAAAATAGAGTGCGATTAAAAGGGCTATCGTCCCAGCAGATATCACATAAACCATGAGCGCGACCCAAAAAAGTTTTTTTAGCTGCACCAGATGCGGACTGTCGTCCACGCTCCCCCGCCGTCGGTGGCGACCACCCTCGCGGTGACCATGTAGGGCTGTGAAAAGTATACGACGCCCCTGTCCTCGGTTATGCCCGCGATGTCGGGGTCAACATCACCATCGAGCTGAAATCTGTATGCGTTGGGGTCATCCGCTTCAGCGGGCGAAATTTCGCAGTGGAGATACACGTACGCATATCCGTCAGCGTCGACGTTGTCCGAATAGCTCATTCTGATGGTGCCGCTGCTCTGCTCGTTGGTTATAGTTATCTCGTTGATAGTAATGTGGAACTGACCCATCTCCACAGCCTGGCCGAAGAATGTTATTATGACTATGGCGAGAACGCACACGACCGCCACGACAAAAAGCGAGGCTTTTTTCATAATTTCTTCTCCTCCAGGAAAAGTTCTGATTTGTATCTAAAAGACACCACCCTGTATCCCGCGAAAATGAGGACGAAGGGAAGGACCCTAAGATACTCAAGTTTAGGTGTGACCTGCAAAAAGAGGAAAACCAAAAGCGCCGTCACGATGCTAAGGACAAATGACAAAATCATCGACTTCGTCTCGTTTGGATTTCTCGCGGCCGTGCCCGCGGTCTGGTAGAGTTCTATTCTCGGATGCAGAAAATCTATCTCAGCGCTCCAAAGAAGGTGACTGTACACCATGAGAAGCTCTATCAGGATTATGAGAAATCCGTCGAGAACGCCTACACCTGCGTTGTAGATGAAAATTATCGAGGATGGCAGAACAACGAGAAGCGACGAGACGAAACTTAGCATAAGTCTCGTGAAAAGAATGTTGAACGTCTTGTTCGGCTTGGTCTTTTCAAGGGTGAGGGCGTTGCCGTCCCGGCTGTATATCGACGACACCCAGACGTTCGATGACATCGCGAAAAGAAGGATGATGAGGATGTTGAACATTACGACGAGGTGCTGGCCTATAAGACGCGTCCTTATCGCCGAGAAGACGACGTTAAGTAAAAGGACGACTATCGGCGTCACGACGATGACGGATATCAGCGAGGTCAGAATGGAACTGTCGAGGAGCATCCTCTTGCCGTCATAAAAGAACGTTGAGAAGAAGCGCGAGCGTTTGACGTTCGGCTTTTTCTCCTTCACCACCTTTTTGTCGAACTCAAACTCCCTCTGAATGACCTTTGTGTAGGCCTTTCTCGAGATCCAAACGTCCAGAGCCGCGAAAATAGCTATGAGCCCCAGAAGACATATGAGGACGAGATATGAAAACTCCGAGAAGAACGTCACCGAAAGCTGGTAGGACTTTCCGCAGAGGAACGACACGAACGCGTAGCAGCCGTAGAAATTCTTGGTGAACCAGTTGAGGAAGTTCGATATTATTTCCGAAACCCTCGACCAGCTGGAAACGAAGTTTATGCTGCTGGGAATGAGGGTGATTATGTATATTATCACGCCGATGAGGGCCGCTATGAGGACGGCCACGGTCGTTATCCTGACGCTCGCATGTTTTCTGAAAAACCACGCGACGTAGTTTATGGGAAGTGACAGAAATCCAGCGAACACGACCGTGAAAACGGTCATGACAATCAGCATGACGGGTATCCAGATGTACGCGACCCAGATAAGTTTCGCGAGTATGGCGTACGCTATGAAGACGGGCATGAGGAAATAGAAGGTCCTCTTTACCTCGTTTATGAAGCACACCAGCATCTTTGAAAGGAACACCATGTTGGAGGACACGGGATATGTTAAGAGTATCTGGTTGTCCCGGCTTCTATAAAGCTCGCGGCTAAGAGACACCGTGCAGGTCGCCAAAGTGAATATAAAAAGAATGAGGAAGAGCACCGCCATGACGGAAAGCGGTGTGTAGTCGAGCGGCGAGAAGATGTGCATGTACTGGCAAAACCAAAGGACGAAGTAGACGAACGCGGTTATGACCGCGAAGCCCAAAATGGCCATTATGACCTTGTAGGCTATCTGCTTCGGGCTTTTGAGAAAAGACCAGTCGAACTTCTCTTTAATTTGCATCATGAAGAGTGTCTTGAATGTAGCCATGTCTTCCCGCTCTTTCCTTAAAATTCTATGCCATGACCTCAGAGGGGTCCTCATCCTCGCCCTCGATTGGACGGGATGAAACGTCAAGATAGTACTGTTCGAGGTCGACGTTATTTTCCATGAGCTCGTCCATCGTGTTTTCGACCATGATGTGGCCGCGCTTTATCATTATTATCCTCGTGCAGAGTTTTTCGACAATGTCAATGAGGTGCGACGAGAAAAAGACTATGTTCCCCTTCGCGGCGTGGTCTATCATGCACTGCTTGACCTGGTATATGGACGTGGGGTCAAGGCCCGTCAAAGGCTCGTCGAGTATCCAAAGTTTAGGGTTGTGGATAAGGGCGGACATTATGGCGGTCTTTTGTTTCATGCCGTGGGAATATGTCTGTATGGGAGAGTCTATGGCGTCCCCCATGCTTAGCTTTTCCAAAAGATCCTCCATCCTCTCGTCCCTGTCCTCTTTAGAGACGTTGTAGAGGTCCGCGACGTAGTTTATGTACTCCCTTCCGGTGAGCTTTTCGTAGAGCGCGTAGTGGTCAGGCACGAACCCTACCTGCATCTTCGCCTCGACGGACTGCTTGGAAACGTCGTAGCCGTTTATTTCAATCGAACCCGCGGTCGGAGGCTGGATTCCGACGATGCATTTTATTATGCTGCTCTTTCCCGCCCCGTTGTGGCCTAAAAATCCTAAAATCTCGCCGGCTTTAACCTCGAAAGAGGCGTCGGTCACGGCGTAGCGCTTGGAAGAGCCGTACCTTTTGTACAGATTTTTGACTACAAGCTTGTCAACAGATTCGCCGTTCATAAATTCTCCTGTTGTTTTCATGTTTCCGCGTTCCTCGAAAAACGCGTATTCCTCGAGCTTTATCTCCCTCTGCCTCTCGTATATCCCGACATACATGTCTTTGAGACCCACGAGCATTTGATAGAAGAAATACAAAAGCACACCTATCACGCCGTACACGACGAACCAGACGAGCTCGTAGAGAGGCTGGAACGCTGCCCGTCCCACGGTAAATTCCACGCCGTAAAGCCCTGAGCCGACGCTTCCGAGCTTGTCGGAAAGCACCGTGCTCGACACGAAGAAGAAGTCCACAATCTCGCCGTCCGCCGACATGAACGCACTCGCAATGACCACCGCCGCGAAGTAGACGAAAAAGGCGAAAAGGCACCAAAGTCCCTCTCTGAGTTTCGGCGTCCTGTATATCCCGTAGAAGCACATGAGGATGGGAAAGTCGAAGGAGACCACCATGGAAAGCCAGTAGGTAACCGTGTCCGTCGAAAGGGCGCCGTACGAGTTTTCGTAGACGGGAAGGAGTATGCCTATGAGCGCCGCCCCCACCCCGAAAAGAAGCACGAAGTCGAAAAGCCACTGCCAGCGGAATATGAGACACAGAGGCACTGCCATCATCATGAGCGAGCAAAGATGCAGCGGCCATGACCCGAAATCGGAAAACGTCGTGTAGTCGTATTGGTACCAAAACGATATGAGCGCGCCGAGCGACGCGAAAAGAAGGCTCACTCGTATGAACTCTTTGTCGCACTTGATGAAGCAGAAGACGGCCGCGACCAAAAGAAGGAGCGTGAAATAGATGTATCCCCTGTGGTAGGTGTCAAATCCCATGGAATGGGTGTATCCGAAGTTTCCGAGGACGCCGCTGAACATGTACGGCATCATCGCCGAGAACAAGAGGACAGGCAAAAACCTCGCCATCCTCACACCCTCTTTTCTCGTTATGTGGAAACCTCCGCCGTATGAGAGCGCGTGAAGTGAGAGACAAAGTACCATCCCCACCTCAACCGCCAAAAGCACGGCGCCCGCCGTGAGGGTGTCGTCGAGATACACTCCCTCAAACGAATAGGTGGTCCATCTCAAAAGTCCGAAGTTTATGAACGCCGAAATGAGCGCGAAAGTTTTCGCGTAGTTCTTAAAAACGCTCTCACCCGGGAAAAAGGGATAGAGGCACACCACGAGAAGCGACGAAAGCTCCAGCCACACAGCGAAGAGCGTTATGTAGGAAAGGCACGTCGAAATGTCCTCCGGGCCGCTTTCTGAAAGCGCGGCCGAAACGTCGAAGACCGACTTCGAGCTCACCGTGTAGCGCGCCAAAAAGACCGCGGCCAAAACAAGCGCAAACACCTTCAAAGTGAGGGACATGTGCTTTTCAAAGAACCTTCGGAATATGAGATATATGCACGCTATGAGGACTATCGTCCCTAAACAAACCAAATAGTTCATGAACTCGGACGTGCGCCGCCAACCCGCGCGCGGATTGGCGGACAACAATTTCAGGCTTTTTCTGTGCCACGCACGGCACACATTTTATGATACCATACATTGATTTTTGCTTGCAAATCATTTATCAATGTATAACTAAATTTAGAGTCATGTGCGACATTCAGCGGCGATGCGACGGAGTTTCACGCGTCGTAGAGCTCTATTATGATGCTGAGGCCCACACCGTCCGACCCCACGCTGTCCATCCTGTAAAACATGTAGAGCCAGCCATCGTCTTCGTCAAAGACAATCCTGTCTTGGTCTCCGTAAGCTCTACTTTCAAACTGAAAGGAAAGAGGGTCCAGAAAAGAGTTCAGCGTCGTCGACGCCGCGCAGAGCTTTCCGGTGTTTGTCATGAAAGTTAAGGGAATGGGAAGAAGGGTGTCCTTCGCGATGCTGTCAACGTAATAATTCGTCGCGGCCGCATTGAAAAAAGCGAGTTCTTCCGCCGACGCGATTTCCGAGCGCGAGCCCATGGAACTGTCCCAGACGGTTTCATTTAGAATGTACGGCACGCCGTCGCCCTGTTTGAAATATGTGTTGAGCTTTGTCGAACCCTGGCCGAAATATTCGCCGTCCTGGAACACCGCCAGCATGTTGAGTTTCCCGTCTTCATTCAAAATGGTCTTCGTGTAATTCGTGCACGGTCCCACGACCCATGAGTCGGCGTAGGAAACATATCCCGCGACGGAGCTCGCGCCGTTCGCAACCCACCATGCCTCCGTGCCGTTCAGCGCGCTCTCTATCCGGGTGTTTTCATCCACTGTGAGTCCCGCCTTTGAATAGGAATGCGGGGACAGTTCATTTTCCGAGGTGTCACTCATGAGCGTCACCGCGGGGCAGCTGAATCTTAAAAATTCGGAGTTTGTCACATTATTCGAGGCGGACTTTGTGACTATCAGCGCGAAGTTGTAGCAATCATGCACTTTCGTTCTATCTATGTCGAGGTTGACATAGCTATCGTCCGAGTTTTTCGCCGAGAATCCGGAAAGAAATTCACGCACCCTGCAGTTTCTCACCTTTGTCACCGAGCTTCTCGATTCGACGAACCGCACGGAGCCCGCCGCCCTGCCTTCCGTATCGTTCACGTCTATGCCGTTTCCCACGGCTGAGAGATTCTCCATGGTCACCGTCGCCCTGACGTTTGCGTATCTCGAGGTAAGGCCCTGGAAAGAGAAAACCGTCACGCTACTCTCCCTGTAGGAGGTCGCGTTCTCACCATAATATGTGAGACTGAAATCTGAGTCAAGGTGTGTGAGACTCCACTTGAGCGACGAGCAGTCTATGCTGAAAAGATTCCCGCTGAACGTGAAATCCTCCTCGACGTTTTTTTCAAAAATCCTCACGCCGTCTCGAATCGAACCCACCATGTCGTCATAGTTCACTCCGTAATGTCTCGCCTCCGCCTCGGACACAAGAAAATCTTCCGGAAGGTCACTTTCAGTTATCGCCAAATCGCCGTGTAGATATATGCCGTTCACGGGAGAAAGGTCTCTAAAACCCAAAGCTTCAAGATATTCTCTCCATATGTCGCTCGTGTATTTCGCCGTGTGTCCGCTCGCGCCGTCCCAGTAAATTTTTGCGGGCGCGCCGCCCTCCACCGATTTTTCGTCGTCGCCGTTGACGAAATCCTGGCGGTTGAAGGTGTCGGAAACAAGCGCCATGCGTCCGAGGTCCTCCACCGTCGTGACATTCCAGCCGTCACCCACCATGACGTCCATGGAAATGTCGGGAAAGTCCCCGCCGTAGAGCGGCGTCATGCCCGCGGGCGAGGTCAGGGATATCGTGAATTTGTGTCCCACCGCCTTTTCGGTGAAATCGACAATGAAACCGTCGCACGAGCAAAGCTCAGAGACGTCAAGCCCCGTCCCCTCATCCCTAAGCGTGACTGTCATTTCTGTCTCATATCCGGAAAACTTCCCGTAAGCCTTCGTCGCGGGGTTGTAGACGTAAAACTCGGGTTTGAACTCGAATCCGTTGTCGTCACCTACGAAATATTCCTCCGGAACCTCAAAGAACGCGTCCTCGTCATTCGGTCTTTTCTCGCTCTCTCCCGCCCTGAACTTGTAAACCGACAAAAACTCCGGGTCTTCGTAATCAACGGCTTCGAGGTCTTTCGCGTAATTTTTCCCCACCGTCACTGTCTCAGACACACCGCTGTACTTTTGCGAAGGAACGGAGAAGGTTATTTTGTAATCTCCCTCCTTCATATCACCTTCCTTCGCGTTCTCTAAGTAAAGGCCGGATGTCGACACGATGAACTCAGTGCCTTCCGCCGCGTCTTTGTCGGATATGTCATACTCTTTGTTTTTCAAAGTCTCCGTGCTTCCGTCGTCATATGTCACAAAAAGAGTGACGGCGTCAAAGTCTATTTCGCTTTCCGGAAGATAGTATATGTCAAGTCCCAAAATCTCCGCCTTGGATATGTTCGTCTTCGTTTTGCAGGCGGAAAACACGATCCCGCTTCCCCAAAGCGCAGACAAAATGAAAGCGCATGACGCACAAAGTCCCGCAGCGCGAGTGATTTTCTTTCTCATCCAGGCCCTCCTGTAATCATCATAAATGACAATTTCATATTTTGTCATGTAATTTTATGACAAAATTGTACCACTATGCGAGGGTGAGGTCAAATTCAAACGGTGCGACGCGTCGGTTTTTTTAACCACGCGTCAAAAAAACGCCCGCGTCGCCGCGGGCGGGATGAGTTCCACCTTACGTTTTTTCAGGTGATGTCGAGAAGTGACACTATGAGAGAAAGATATGTGCCTTTCATAGCGCCGTCCATGCGGTAGTAGACATAGATTTCGTTGTCGCCCTCGTCGAAGGACAGCTCGTACTCCTCTCCAAGCGCTTCACCCTCGTTTTCGCGAAGAGCCGCGGGGTCATAGAATCCCTGATATAAATTATCTATCGCAACCAGCGTCCCTTGGTTTGTCGAGAAGGTCGCCGGGATGGGTGTGATACTCCCGTCCGCAACCCCGTCCACGAAATAATTCATCGCGGCGGCGTTGCGGAGGGCCACATCCTCGTCCGTCGATGTTTCTGTAAGATCTTCCACCTCAGTTTCTTCATTCAAAATGAACGGAACACTCCCCTCGCGCTGGTAGCGCGAGTTCATTTTTCCTTGATACCAGCCAAAATCGTCAGTGTCCTGGAGGAAGACCATGAGGTTCATCTTCCCGTCCTCGTTGATGATTGTCTTCGTGTCGTTACTGCAAGCCTGTATGAGGCTATCGGCCATGGTTATGTACGACGCGATGGAGGTCGCGTTGGAGCTAACAAACCACGCCTCGCTCCCCGATATCGGGCTTTCAAGCGTCGAATCCTCGGAAACGAAAAGCCCCGTCTCGTAGTAACCGCTATACTTTTTTGCTCTTTCCTCCGCTTCGCTTATCTGGAACACCCCGGGGCCGCTGAAACGTTTGAACTCAGAGTGGTATACCTCGTTACGCGCAGACCGCACAATCCTCATGGAGCTGAAATAGTTGTCGTAAACTTTGGTGTCCGTAATTTTGAGGTTGACATAAGAGTCATCCGAGTCCATGCCCTTGAAACCGTAGAGGAAGTTTTTCGCGTGGCAGTTATCTATGATGGTCTCAGAGCTCAGAGATTCTATGAAGCAAAAACTTCCGCCTTCCTTGCCCTCGGTGTCATTCATGTCTATGGCGTTTCCCCTTCCGCCGAGATTTTCAAAAGTCGCGGTGGGACGCTCTTCTGTTTCCATGTCCGTCACGCCCTGCACGGCGAAGACGGAAAGCCTCCCGCCTCTGTAAACATCGGTTTTCTGCTCCGTGTAATGGTCAAAATTTCCGTTGGAGTCGATGTAGGTCATCGCCCATTTTAAAGACGAGCAGTCGACGGTGAAAAGATTGCCGTCAAACGTGAAGTCGTCCTCCATGTATTTTTCGTAGAGTTTGACACCATCGCGGACGGAGTCTATCATCTCGTCATAATCGCATCCGTAATGACGCGCTTCGGACCTCGTTACCACGAAGTCTTCGGGGATGTCTTTTTCAGTAATCGAGATGTCGCCGTGAAGGTATATTCCGTTCACGGGTCTGGTCTCGTATCCGTTTTCGGTCAAAAACTCGTCCCAGATTTCGTCCGTGTTCTTTTCCGTCATATCCTCTTTTTCTTCGTCCCAAAAACTCGTCCAAAGCTGCTGGTTGTAATCTGACCTTTCGCCCGTCTCGTTAGTTATCCAGAAATCTTCTCTATTGAACGTATTGGACACAATGTTCATCATGCCAAGGTCCTTGGCGGAATAGACGTTCCATCCGTCGGCAACGGTGACGCGCATGGAAAAATTAGAAAGTTCGTCGCTTCCATAAAGAGGTTCAAAACCTTCTGGGGGAGCCACTATAATTTCAAACTCGCCGCCAATCGCTTCTTCCGTGAAATTTATATCGAAACCGTCCGTCGAGACACACTCGTCAATGTCAAGGTTCGTGCCTTCCGACGCGAATGAAACCGAAATTTCAGGCTCATAGCCATAAAACGTCCCATACGCCTTGGTGTCCGAGTTGTAGACATAGAGCTCCGGTTTAAAAATGAACGCGTTGTCATCGCCCACCGTGTAGTTTTCGGGAACGATGTAATATGTATCCTCGTCGTTCGGTCGGTCCTCGGCCTCACCTGCCCGGTATTCGTATGTGGACAAAAATTCGGGTTCGTCATAGTACACGACCAGAAGGTCGGAGACAGGGTCATCGCCCACCGTCACGGTTTCAAAATCTTTGCTGTATCTATAATCGGGAATGGAAAACGATATGTCGTAGTTTCCCTTCTGTATGTCGGAGCCCGTTCTCAAAGCGCCCTGCACGGCGTCATAAAGTCCGTCCGTGTTGAGTATGAACTCGGTGCCATCCGCGGCGTTCTTGTCCTTTATGTCGTACTCCTTCCGGGTCATGGTCTCGCTCGTCCCGTCGTCATAAGTGACGTACAGGGATATGGAGTCGAAATCTATCGTTCCGGAGGAAAGATAATATATGTCCATGCCATAAAGCTCGGCGGTTTTGACGTTCTTTTTGTTTTTGCTTTTGCACCCCGCAAGGAACGAGCAGCATCCGAGAACTGTCGCGAGCACGATAACTGCCGCCGCCACGGCCTTCAGAAATGAGGATACCGTCTTTTTCATAAGTGTCTCACCTTAAAAACTTTATTTAGAAAATGTCTGTATCTATAATATTGTATAAAAAAAAGCGTCGCCGGTCAAACCATACACCCAAAACTCGGCTAAAATACATGATGGCGATTTTGTGAAATTTATGTGACAAAACGCTCCCGCAAAAACACGCGGGAGCGGAAATAAGTTGATTTCTGAATCAAAGGTCGTACATGTCGACGACTATTGAAAAACCGGCGGAGCCCATTTTGTAGTAAAGGCAGAGCACATTGTCGTCCGCCGTGAGGTCGAGCGGTGAGGCCTCACCACCTTCCACCAAAAGCTTGGGGTCGTACATGCCGGTCATGCCGTTGTCCATGGCGAAGATGGTGCCGAGGTTTGTTTCAAACACCGCCGGGATGAGAGCGTCGTAATTGTCTATGTAATAGTTGGTCTTCGCGGCGTTAAACAAAGACGTGTCACCGCCGAAATCGCCGAGTGTGTTTTTTTCGCCCGTTATCGTCGATTCGTTATACACGAAGGGGACGGCGTCGCCGTAACTGAAAACACTGTTCATGTAATGCTGCTCGGCGTCGAAAAGACCGTCCGCGAATGACATGTAGATAAGGTTTATCTTCCCGTCGTCGTCCGTCACCGTCTTTTTAAACACGCCCATGAATATGAGGTCAACGAGATTTATGTAGGTCGCGACCGCTCCCGCGTCGTTTATGACGAACCAAGCCTCTGTGCCGTCAACGAAGTTGGTGACCGTGGTGCTTTCATCGAGCGTCACCCCGGCTTCGTAGTTCACGGCGTCTCCGTCATCGTTAATTTTGTCTACGGAGCTTAGAGACCTTATCGCCGGCCCGCCCGCGCGGCTTATCTCTGAATTTTTTATCTCGTTCTCCGCGGAAGTCGCGACATATACCGCCGAATAGTAGCTGTCGTATATTTTGACACCGTCAAGCGTGAGGTTGGTGAACGAGTGATCCGAGTTTGTCGACTGAAAACCGTACAGAAACTCCCTCACGACGGAGTTTTCGACGACCGTCCTAGAACTTCTCGAATGGAGGAAACGAAGTCCTCCCGCGGCCTTGCCCTCCGTCTCATTCCTATCTATGGCGTTGCCCTTGACACTGACGTTTTTCATCACGACGGTGTGCCGCTCCCCAGCCGGCGTGCTTATGTCGGTGAGTCCCTGAAAAGAAAAAAGGACAGAGTTGGACGCGGAATATTTGCCGCTGTAATTTTCCGGATAGTATTCAAGGTCGTCTTCAAGCTCGGTGTGCGTCATTCCCCATTTGAGCCCGGAACAGTCTATCGTGAAAAAGTTGCCGTTGAAGACGAAATCTTCCTCGACGTTCTTTTCATAGAGCATGACGTAGTCGCGAAGCGAGCCTATCATCTCGTCATAGTCGCACCCGAAATGTGCCGCCTCCTCTTCCGATATGACGAAGTCTTCCGGTATGTCATCGTTCGTGAGCGTTATATCGCCGTGAAGAAAGACACCGTTCACGGGACCTATTTCAACGCCTTTCTCAGTGAGGAAATCCTCCCAGATTTTCACCTCGTCTTTATAGACGAGTCCGCCGTCAGAACCTTCTTCTGGGTCCCAAAATATCGGGAATCCTTCCCCGTTTACCCCGCAGGATTTCCAGTCGTCACCCGTCACGAAATCGGACCTATTGAAAGACGAACTTACAAGGTTCATCTTCCCTATCTCACACGCGTCGAAAACGTTCCATCCGTCCGCCACAGTCACGTCAAAAGAACATGTCCTGTCACCGGAAAACTCGAACTCATCGAGAGTCATTTCGAGGGTGAACTTCTTTCCTTCGGCCGCCTCGGCAAAAAAGAAAGTGAAATCGTCGTAGGATACAAGTGAATTGTTTTCGGTGAGAGTCTTACCCTCAGACGATACTTTTGTCTCCACTTTGAACGACGAAAAATACCCAAGCGCGTCGGTCCTTTGGTTGTAGACGGTGAGCTCGGGTCTGAACTCAAACCCGTTGTCGTCGCCCACAAAATACTCCTCCGCGTCCATAAAGCTGTCCTCACCCTCTCCCACGCGGTTTGAAACATTGTCCCTGTACACGGACACAAATTCGGGGTCACTGAAAAGAAGAACGTCGAGCTCATCCAGATAATCGTCACCCACGGTCAATGTGAAAAGGTCCGCCTTCGCGCCCGTGGAAAGGACCTCGCAGGAGATGTCATAGTCGCCCTTTTCGAGCCCCCTGCCTTCCGAAGCTTTTTCGTAAAGCCCGTCCGTGTAGAGTATGAACTCAGTGTCGGGATTTTGAGCCTTTTCGACGTCAAACTCCTTCTTCGTGAGATTTTCCCTCACCCCGCCTTCATATTCGACGACGAGCGACACTTTTTCGAAATCAATTTCGTCACCCAGAAGATAGTATATGTCGAGTCCCTCTGAATAGAGGTTGGTCATCTTTCTTTTTTCGTCCTTACCGCCGCCGCAGCCGAAAAGCAGGCCGGACACGCACGCGAAAAGAATCGTCGAAAAAATCACAATCGCCAAAGTCCTTAAAGCCGTTTTTCTTTTCATAACGTCCACATCATTTTCAGATATTTTCAAAACCGCCCCGCTCATATCGCGGGACGGCCGAGGTTGCTTTCACATTTTTTTGAGAAGTTTGAGGTCTATGCCCTTCTCGCCGATGTTTATTATTTCGACTTTGCAACTGTCACCGATGTTGAGGACGTCCTCGACTTTTTCGACACGTTTAGACCCAAGTTTGGAGATGTGAATCATCCCCTCTTTCCCGGGCGCGAACTCGACGAAGGCGCCGAATTTTATTATCCTCGTGACTTCGCCTATGTACATATCGCCGACCACGGGCTCCCTGACGATGGAGAGGATTATTTCTTTTGCCCTCTCGGCGTTCTCTATGGGACCTATCGTTGAGATGTAACCTTTTCCGCTGTCGTCGTCATTGAACTCGATCTCGGTCTCCGTCTCCTCCATTATCTTCTTTATGACGCTCCCCTGTTTGCCGATGACGTCGCCAATCTTGTCAGGATCAATCTCAAAGAATATGATCTTCGGCGCGTATTTGGAAAGCTGAGGCGACACTTCGGGCACGCATTCGAGCATCTTCGAGAGTATGAACTGTCTCGCCTCGTTCGCCTGGTTTATGGCGGTCAGCATGATGTTGTCGTCTATGCCCTTTATCTTTATGTCCATCTGTATGGCGGTGATGCCCTTCGCGGTGCCGGCGACTTTGAAGTCCATGTCGCCCAGAAAGTCCTCAAGGCCCTGGATGTCGGTGAGAACCCTGTAATCACCGTTTTCGGCGTTTTTCATAAGTCCCATCGCCACCCCCGCGACAGGTGCCTTTATGGGCACACCGGCGTCCATGAGCGCCATGGTCGAACCGCATACGGAGGCCATGGACGAAGAGCCGTTGGAAGACATGATGTCGTTGACCACCCTTATGGCGTAAGGGAAATCGTCCTCGGAGGGAATGACGGGAAGAAGTGCTCTTTCCGCGAGCGCACCGTGGCCTATCTCGCGCCTTCCGGGGGATTTGAGACTTTTTGCCTCCCCCGTGGAATATCCGGGGAAGTTGTACTGATGCATGTATCTTTTGGAGGTCTCCTCATCAAGACCTTCAAGACGCTGCGCGTCGGTGAGCATGCCGAGCGTGCACGTCGTCAAAGTCTGGGTCTGTCCCCTCGTGAACACGGCGCTGCCGTGGACTCTCGGAAGGACGCTCCTTTCGCACCATATGGGACGAACCTCTGTCAAAGTTCTGCCGTCGGGACGTATGCCGGTGTCATACACCTTCTGGCGCACCTTCTCTTTCGTTATGTAGTAAAGGCTGTCCTTTATTTCCTTTTCACTGTCGGGATAGATTTCGGCAAAGTGCTCCAAAGTCTCCTTCTCAACCTCCGCCTGTCTTTCTTCCCTTTCCACCCTGACAATCGTGTCAACAGCCCATTCGATTTTGGAAGAGGCAAACTCGCGGACCGCCGCGTCAAGTTCTTCGGGAACATGGTAAAGCTCCATTTCGAGCTTGGTTTTCCCGACCGCGGGAACTATGACGTCCTCGATGTACGCGCATATTTTTGATATCTCTTCCTGGCCGAACATTATGGCGCCGACCATCTCCTCGTTGGTGACTTCGTTCGCGCCGGCCTCTATCATGAGAATGGCATCGCGGGATCCCGCGAGATTTAGGTGGATGTCGCTTTTTTGCCTTTGCGAAAGGTCCGGGTTAATGACGTATTTTCCGTCAACCATGCCGACCACGACAGAACCCGTGGGGCCCGCCCAGGGAATGTCCGATATGGAAAGTGCAACGGAAGAACCTATCATCGCGAGAGGTTCGGGTGATATGTCGGGCTCAACCGATATGGCCTGCGCTATGACGGTGACGTCGTTGTAAAGTCCCTTGGGGAAAAGAGGACGAAGCGGTCTGTCTATGAGACGCGCCGTGAGGATGGCCTTGTCGCTCGCTCTCCCCTCCCTCCTTTTGAACCCGCCGGGAATCTTCCCCACGGAATACATCTTCTCTTCGTAGTCGACCTGGAGGGGAAAGAAATCAAGACCCTCCCTGGGTTTTTCCGACATGCACACGGTGACGAGCACGGCGGTCTCCCCGCAGCGCACGACGCAGGCACCGTTGGCTTGTTCGGCGTATTTGCCCGTCTCAATTGTCACGTCCCGTCCTCCGATGGTGAGCGTGAACTCCCTGTAACTTTCTGTCATTTCTCTGTCCTTCTCTGACTTTACTTATATTCCAAATAGAAAAGAGCGGCAGCGCCGCTCCACGCGTTATTTTCTCAGCTTCAAGGCGGCGACAATGGCACGGTATCTTTCGATATCCTTGCTTTTGAGATAATCCAAAAGTCCGCGTCTGCGGCCGACCATCTTCAAAAGCCCCCTGCGGCTGTGATTGTCGTGCTTGTGAATCTTGAGATGCTCATTGAGATGGTTGATACGCTCCGTCAAAAGCGCTATCTGCACCTCGGGAGAACCGGTGTCGTTCTCCGACCTGCCGTATTTGGCGATGATTTCCTGTTTGTCCATTATTTTCCCTCCGTGGAAACATTCGCGCATATCAAAGAAGCCCGCTTGAATCGAAGTCCTTTGAAAAACGTAATTTGCCGGGAACCTGAGATTCCCTGTCAGCATGTGACGCCGCGGAAACCTCCCGTCCCACACGACGCTACGATATTATGACATAATATTTCAAAAAAGACAAATTATTTTAGGCCGCAAAAGTAAGGTTTGAGAGCGCACTCACATCAGGCGGCGGCGGCGTCTTTCGTTCTTCCGCGGCGGGTTTGCCAAAAGCGCCACACTTTTCATATTTTTCCCCGTTTCGTTCTCCAAATCATTTCATTCCCTTCAACAGAAAGGCGGCCGGGAACACCGTCCCGGTCAGAAAGCATTTTATTTTCTTGTCTGTGGAGCCCTCATTAAGCCTTTTTGACTACTTTGACTTCTTTCCCGTAAAACACCATGGCGTATTTGTCGATCCTTTTGACCCCTGCGTCGAGAAGTTTCGCGTCATACATTTTGTCGTCTATCTGGCTTAGTGCTTCTTCGGCCTCAGGGTTCATCCTCTCCTTTGAAGTCGCCACCTCAAATTCTATGATGACCCCGGGATATATTCCGGATATGTTCCTGGGAAGATAGGCGATATCGAATCTTCCGAGTCCCGACTCCTCGTTGGAGCGGACCATGTACACGTCGTCTATGGCAAAGCTAAATCCCTCCACAAAGGTGTGATATGGTTTTTCCATGTATATCTTCTCTTCCGGGGTGTCTTCATGAATTTTCTTGGGAAGGTCGAAACCGCTCACCGAAGCGCCAAGCGCGTCTTTCATGACTTCTTCCAGCATTTTTGCGTCTCTGGATGCGAGAGCTTCTTTGAAATTCTTCGCGAATCCTTTGCCTTCGCCTCCCCAGATATGCGTGATTATTTCATCCCTGTATATTTTTTTTACCTCTTCGTTTGGGATGACATAGTGTCTGAATCCGAGTTGGGTGTATTCCGCCGTGAGATACCCGGTCGCGAGCATGACGCTGTAAATCGCACTCCGACTGTCGCCAACCGTCATATTCAAATCTCCGTAGGAGATTTCCTCACTTATGTCACCGGTTATGGGAACGTCATTCAAAAGCCCCCGAAGCATATCCACATCTTTTTCGGTGGGATTTTTGAGGAGCTCTTTTATTATTGTGTTTCCGGACGAGTTCAGCCAGTATCTGGCGGGTGTGAAATCCTCAATGAAATACCGGGAAACCGACCAGGGGTTGAATATGTCGGTTTTTCCGAAATGATATCCGTCGTACCACTCGCATATTTCATCGAATTTTTCAGGATGGCCGAAATCATCCAGGATTTTTATTATTTCATCTTTTGTAAAACCAAAATATTGACTGTATTTGTCGTCCAACACGGAATACACACCCAAATTGTTGAGCCCCGTGAATATGCTCGCCTTGGCTATCCGCATGGCCCCCGTTATGACGGCAAAGTGCAAATCTTTGTTCACCTTAAGACCCGCGGAGAGAAAATCTCTGAAAAAGCTCGTCATTTCGGCATAAAATTTGTGTTCATAGGCGTTCTGAATGGGCACGTCATATTCGTCGATGAGTATTATGGGCTTGACCCCGTGATGCGCATAGAGCATTCTGCAAAGAAGAGAAAGCGATTTTTTAAGCTCGTCGGCGTCCGCGTTCATTTCGGTGATCTTTTTGTAAATCTTCCGGTCATGTGCTCTTTCAACTCGCCTGCTTCTTCCCAATTCTTTGTGCCGCGCAAACTCGACCGCCAATGTGTCTTTTATGACGGTCATGGTTCCTTCAAACGTGTCGCTTTCACATTCTTTGAAATCCAGATAAATGACCGGATACTTCCCCTGCTCGGACGTATATTTCTCCCCGCACTTCCAAATTTCGAGGTTTTTGAAATATATAGAATTGTCCTCGTCCGTCTTTTCAAAAAAAGTCTGCAACATGGAGATGTTCAAAGATTTGCCGAACCTCCTCGGACGAGTAAAAAGCATGGAGGGATGATTGGGGTAACCATCTATCAAATCTCTCAGAAAAAGAGACTTGTCCACGAAATAACAATTTGAAACGATGTTTACGAAATCACAGTCCAAAGAAAACTCTCTTCCGTCTTTACTTATGGCCATAAAGATATTTCTCCTCACTTACTTCCGTATTTATGATACCACATCTGAAAAATGAGGTCAAACCGGCTTTTTAATGATAGAGTGAAATTATAGTTAGAGCTTTAAGCCGACGTCGGCTTTAAAGTGTAACCCCGATTCAAAGAGCGGATAAGGCCATAAAAATCGGTGAACGGCGCACACAAATCAGCCGACATGACACGTTCAGCAGGAAATCAACTCACTTTTCAACGACGATTGCTTCCTGATGGTTAATTTTAACCGCAAATTTTTAACACGCGTCATCCGTGAGAAAAAAATTCCTTCTTTTTTCAATTATGGAAGGCGCCTTTTCGAGGTACGTCTTGACGTCCTTCGGGGTGGGCAGTCTTTCTATTCTTCCGTCTTCGAAAACTCTCTTCGATATGGCGTTCGCGCCCACGGCGACGTTGTCGCATATCTCCTCCATGACGTCCACGTTATAGACGCACGCCTTGCCCTCAAGGCACCAGCCGACGTTCTCGTTCCCGCCGGCCTGATATTTCTGCCTGTATAAATAATAGGGACGGTATCCGGAGGATTCGAGCCTTTCGCGCGAAAAAGATATCATGGCGTCTATTTCGGGTATATCCAGCCTTTTGACGTTTTCTTTGAGTTTCGCGCCGGATTTTAAGCACAGCGAATGGACGGTGATGTTTTCGGGCGCGAGATTCGCGGCTTTTTCGACACTTTCTGAAAACTCCTCCAGCGTTTCGCCGAAAAGCCCCGCTATAAGGTCAAGATTTATGTCAAACCCCACGTCCCTTGCCATGGCGTACGCATCCAGGGTGTCATTCGCGGTGTGTTTTCTCCCTATCGCCTCCAATGTTTTGTCGGAAAAGCTCTGCGGATTGACGCACATCCTCGTGACTCCGTGGTCTTTACATATTTTGAGTTTTTCCCTCGTGAAAGTGTCGGGCCGCCCCGCCTCGACCGTGAACTCCGCCCCGTGAGAGAGCTTTTCACACGCAAAAAGCACCCTGTTGAGGTCGCCCTCGGAAAGCGTGAACGGAGTGCCGCCTCCAACATACACCGAATTTATCTTTCCCACGTATGATGAAAGGTCGCCAATCTCTTTTAGAAGCGAGTCGACATAAGGCTCGACATACTGCGCGGTGTTTTTCAAAGGCGCGGTGACAAACGAACAGTATTCACATTTCGTGGGGCAAAAAGGCACGGACACAAATATGTCCGCCCCGTTGTGAAAGTTTCTTTCGTAAAGGCCGCTCTGGGAGTCTAAAACCTCACCTACCATTTTCGCGTTCGCGTCGGATACCATGAGCTTTGAAAAGAGCGGTTTAAAATCCCTTCCGGCGGCTTTTTCGGCGTACGCCATCTTCGTGGGTCTTATGCCCGTGAGCGCGCCCCAGGGATAGGAGACGTCCAGAAGCCCGGACAGCACCTTATAGACTGCGAGCTTCGCGTATCTTTTCGCGAAACGTCTGAATTCTTCGTCGCCATCTATGTCTTTTTCTTTTTCCTCGAAATCATAGAACTCCCCACGCACACTCACGCAGTTATAAAATGTGCCTTCCGAATATGAAAAATAATGAACGATGTCCTCCCCTTCCGCGCCGAAAAGGCGGACTACGTCCATCATCTCGTTTTCAAGCCACTCGCTGTTTGTCGAAAACATTTATTTCACCGCTCTCACATACGGGTTGTGGCGTCTTTCATTTTCAAGAGTCGTGTCCTCGCCGTGGCCGGTGTAAACCTTGTAATCGCCTTCAAGGGCGTAAAGACGCTTCACGGATGAAATGAGCGCGTCCTCGTCCCCCGAAGCGAGGTCGGTGCGTCCCACGCTCTCGCAAAAGAGAACGTCACCGGAAAAAATGATGTCACCGGTTATAAAGCTCACCTCCGACGCCGTGTGCCCAGGGGTGGAAATGACGTCAAAGTCAATGCCGGCAAAATTTATCTTCTGGCCGTCTTCGAGATATCCGGCGACCTCAAAGTAAGGGATTTCAACGTCGTTGAATCCGACCCTCATGCCTTCGCCGAATATGAGCTCATACTCGCCTCTGCCTATGTATATGGGTACACCGGCTTTGAAGAACTCGCCGCAGCCGCCGATATGATCATAATGGCCGTGAGTCAGAAGTACGGCCGCGGGCGCGAGGCCAAGCTTTTGGCACTCCTTGTACACCCTCGGCTGGGCGCAGTCTATGACGACGCAGGACTTTTTGTCGGCCGTCACGATGTATGAATTTGAAGCGAACCCTATGGGTTTGATTTTATGAACAGTAATCATGTCAATTCACCGTCCTGCTGACATCAGCTATTCTTTTGTCTTTTTTAAGATTCTCCGTGAGAATATCTATGTCCGAGCTCCTGCTGAGCATTAAGAATATGTCTATGACGCCTTCGCCGTCTTTGTTGACCCTCGCGTTGAGCTGGGTTATGGAAAGCGCCATTTTGGCTATTTCCGCCGTTATGTATGCTATGACGCCGTTGTCGTTGGCCGTGCGGATTTTTATCTCCGCCTGGAATCCCTCTTCGGCCTCGCCCGTCCAGCTCGCGGGCTGGACCCTCTCCCTGTCGTACCCTTTTATGTTCGGGCAGTCCTTTCTGTGGATTATGACGCCTCTTCCCTGTGAGACATAGCCGACTATCTCGTCGCCGGGCACGGGGTTGCAGCAATGCGCGAACTTCACAAGGAGCTGCTCCTCACCCTGGACGGTCACCGCACCTTCCGGCGTGCCCTTTACCTTTTCGAGCTCACTCTCACTCGTGGGCTTCGGCATCTCCTTCCTTCGGTAGTCTATGAGCCTCGTTATGACCTGTCCGCACGGTACGGCGCCACTGCCCACCGCGCCGCACATTTCGTCGACGCTTGTGAACACAAGCCTGTTTGAAAGTCTCCTGAACGAGTCGTCGGTGAGGAGGTCGGAAAAATCAAACCCACGCGATTTCGACTCGGCCTCCAGCATCTCTCTCCCCTTGGCGGCGTCGCCTTCCTTCATCTCCTTTTTGAAGTACTGTCTTATCTTCGCCCTCGCGGAGCCGGATTTTACAAACCTGAGCCAGTCCCAGGAAGGACCTTTGTCTGCGGAGGTCGTCATTATCTCCACGACGTCGCCCGTATGCAGTTCAGAATTCAGAGCGACTATTTTGTTATTCACCTTGGCACCCACGCACCTATTTCCGACTTCCGAATGTATGGCATAGGCGAAATCGACGGGGGTGGCCTCCAGAGGGAGTGTTATCACCTTTCCCTGCGGAGTGAAGACCAAAAGTTCAGAAGAGTAGAGGTCATTTTTGAGACTGTCGACAAACTCTTTGGTGTCTTTTATCGAGCCTTCCCAGTCGAGAATGTCGCGTATCCAGTCGATTCTGAGATCGAAACTGTTCTCAGCCTCCTTGTTCTCTTTGTATCTCCAGTGCGCCGCTATGCCGTACTCGGCGAGTTTGTGCATTTCCTCGGTCCTTATCTGTATCTCAAAGAACTGGCCAAAGTTCGTGACCACCGTCGTGTGCAGCGACTGGTACATATTTCTTTTCGGCGTGGCTATGTAATCCTTTATCCGCCCCGGGACGGGTTTCCATTTGAGATGAATTTTTCCGAGCACTTCGTAACATTCCGCCGTGGTGGAGACAATCACCCTAACGCCCGTGAGATCGTATATTTGGTCAAGAGTCTTGTTTTGATCCTTCATCTTCCTGTATATGGAGTAGAAGTGTTTTGGCCGGCCGATAACTTCGCCGCTTATTCCCGACTCCTTCAGGATATCTTGAAGCTCCCCTACGACAAAGTTGACAAATTCCTCTCTTTCAGTCATCTTCTGGTTTATGTTCGTCACGAGGTATTCGAACATCTCCGGGTCGAGATATTTGAGACAGAGGTCTTCAAGCTCTGTCTTTATCTGGAATATTCCGAGCCTTCCCGCGAGGGGCGCGTATATGTCAAGGGTTTCCCTAGCTATCCTCTTTTGCCTGGCGTCAGAGAGAAAGTTGAGCGACCTCATGTTGTGGAGCCTGTCCGCGAGTTTGATGATTATAACCCGGACGTCGTTCGCCATGGCGACAAAAACTTTGCGGAAATTTTCAGCGTCCTCGTCTTCTTTCGTGCCATACTGGATTTTTTCAAGCTTTGTCACGCCGTCCACGAGATTCATGACCTCGTCGCCGAAGTTCGCGCGAATGTCTTCTTTGGTCGCGGGTGTGTCCTCAATGACGTCGTGAAGAAAGGCGGCAGCTATCGACGGGGCGTCAAGTCCCAAATCGAGAAGTATCTCAGCCACAGCGCACGGATGGATGAAAAACGGCTCCCCCGACGCGCGTTTCTGGTCTTTGTGCATGTTCTGGGAATAGTCATACGCGCGGAGAAGCATATCCCTCTCCGTGTCATCCGAAAGCGAATATATTTTGCTGAGGACCGTGGTCATCTCCAGGCTTTCTAGCATGACGCCCCCCAAATCAGCCGGCGGCTTCCGACATCATTTTATAAAGTCTCGATTTTGAAAGGTCGGTTTTTGTGCCGGCATTTATCATCATTTTTCCCGTCTCAAAGTTCACAATGCCGAGCTCTTCAAAGACAAGAACGGCGAAAAGAAGATTCACCCTCCCGAACGGCGAAAGCGTCCTCGCGGCCTCAACCGCGGAGCCGCCCGTCACATGGTCATAATTGGCAAGCATCCATCTGTACACCTTCACGAGGTCATCCCTTTTGGCCGAAACTTTGGGCATCGCCGCGCGCGCGGCGCATGAATAGACCTTCTTTCCCTCCAGTGCGGGAAGAGTGTGCCGCCCGAGACCGTCCAGAAGAACTATGTTTTTATATCCCGAAAGGTCGGTGTCGGCCCTCGGGGACACAAGCACCATGGACGCGAGATTGTGGACGGTCATGGAAAAAATCTCCGTCGGAAGCTGCTCTGCCTTCCCGTGTTTTTTCAGTGTGTCCGGGTCAAAAGCTATGAAGATGGTGCCGTAATTTTCGCAGCTTTCCAGCATCCTGTCCGCCTCTTCGTCGGATATCCTCGTCTCGTCAACCTCGACGTCGGGTTTTGAAAGCGTGAGAAGATTATTTTCTTCGGTCTCCCTTTTGCAGTCAAACACGGCCTCATTGCCGTACACCACGTCTCGAACCAGGCCGCGGATGTATTTTCGTCCCAGAAATTCGTCAATATTGAACTCGAAGACGATCTTTTTTTCCGCGTCGCTCTCCAGTATGAGCGCGTTTTTTTCGCCGGAAAAATACGTGAAGCCGCTCCAGTCGCTCTTGTCACCGGGTTTTATCCCCGAACGAATTCCGGCAGTGTTGAACGTGAAATGCGGGGAAAGAGGCTTAATGGGTTTGACGTCACAGTTTTTCGCGCGAAAGACAAAAAGCGGCCTTCTGTTCCCCACGCCGTAAGGCTCTAACCTTTCAAGCTCCTTCGCAATCCTCCCCGAAAGCTGTTTTTCTGAGCATATCTCCCCGTCGTATCTAAGCGTCGGCGCGAACGCGCCGCCCGGGTATTTTTCGCCCATGAATTCGTTGAGCGAGCTTTCGAGCTTGTCGAAGTTCTCTTCGAGAATGTTTATGCCGGCAGCCTGTGCGTGTCCTCCGAACTCCTCTATGAGATCGGACGAAGCCCTGAGCGCTTCATATATGTTGACGCCCTCGACCGACCTCGCACTGCCGCGAAGGCTGCTTCCTTCCTTGACGAAAAGAAGCGTCGGCCTTGAAAACTCATCCGCGATCCTCGCGGCGACTATGCCGACAAACCCCGTGCTCCAGCCTTCGCCGGAAAGCATTATGACGCTCCCGTACGCTCCCTTCTGACGGAGCATCGCCTTGGCGGAAACATACAGCTCGTCGCATTTTTGCTGTCTTTCCGTGTTGTAGTCGGTGAGCTTCTCCGTCAGCCTTTTTATTTCATCCTCGTCTTCGGAAGACATAAGCTCGTAGGCCGACCTCGCGTCGTTCATCCTGCCGGCGGCGTTGATTTTGGGACCGAGGGTGAAGGATATCGTCTGGGACGTCACGGTCTCACCGGGTTTCAGAAGGCCGGCATAGGATTTTCTCGGCGCGCTGTTCATGAGCCTCAGGCCCTCCGTCACCATGTCCCTGTTCTCACCCGTGAGAGACACACTGTCGGCTACCGTCGCTATCGCGGCTATGTCGGCGAACCTGTAAAACGATTTTCCGTTGAGGGCGACGCCCACTTTGAAGGCCACCCCCGTGCCGCAAAGATTGTCAAATGGATAATCGTCAGAAAATTTCGGGTTTATTGTTACACAGTCGGGAAGAGAGGGCGGAAGTTCGTGGTGGTCGGTGACGATGACCTCCGCGCCCTGCTCCTGGATGTATTCAACCTCGGCCCCGCAGCTTATGCCGCAATCGACGGTTATTATGAGCTGCGGATTGTATTCGTCAAAAATTCTGTCTATGGCCTCAATTCTGAGGCCGTACCCGCCTTTTCTCTCCGGGACGAAAATGACGGGCTCCTCTATGCCGAACTCGATGAGTGCCTCCCTCATGAGGGTGAGAGCGCATATCCCGTCGGCGTCGTAGTCGCCGTAGACGGCTACAACCCAGTCTTCGTCTCTCGCTTCGGTTATGAGGTCAACGGCCTCGCGCATGCCGGACATTTTGAAAGGGGACACATAGTGACTTTCTCCGGCGGAAAGAAACCGCTCCGCCTTTTCTTTCGTGTCAATCCCCCTCGCGTACAGCACGGAGGCAACCTCGTTCGTGAGCTCCATCTCTTTCGCGAGACTGTCTATTTTTTCAAGGTCCTCTTCTGAAAAGACGACGTCCGGGAGCAATTCTTTCATAAGCGGGTCATATTACAAACAAAAAGGGCGGGAAAACCCCGCCGCTCAGCCTATATTAAACCGACTCGACGGCGATGTCGCCCTCCTCGGGAGCACCCTTGCCGGCTTTCTCTTTTTTATCTTTTTTGTGCCCTCTTAGCGACACGGTGATTTTCTCCATGCGGGAATATACCGAGGTTGAGAAGAACGTCGAGCCGTAGAACGCGACAAGCGTGACAAGTGACGCCGCGAGCCCCATGAACGCGTATGTCGCAGATCTCGCGAAAACACCCATGACAAGCGCTATGAGAGCACCCAGAGCGAAAAGACAACACGAGAGCACAGTGGACGCTTTAAGCCCCCCGGCGTAGGCTTTGTCGGTCTTTTCCTTAAACGACAAATCCGCGTCTTCCTCAGATTTCAACACGCCCTTCATGCCGGAATAGAATATCTGGTTTAAAATCATGGCGAGCAGCAGCCCGAAAATCATGACTCCCGCGGTGTACGCGCTGAAAGGTACTCTGAACGCCGCGAAGAGCGCGAGCGACAGAAGAACGCAGTGCACGTTGGAAACGAGACTTAAAACCAGCATATTGAGCCTGAACCTTATGAGGCAGTAGAGCGCCTGAACAGCCATCATCGACGCGGCGGCTATCGCGGCGTATTTGAACATTCTCACATTGGTCGCCATGCCCTCGGAAACCACGACAGACGCGATGTTTATCCCGCCGCCTTCCTCCGTTCCTGTTTTGTCTATCCTGTTGTTTATCCCTACATCGTCGTCTATCCCGTTCCCGTAAACGGCGGCAGCGAGCTTCTCGTCGTCCGTGCTGTACGAGAACGTGTACTCTATCTCACCGTAGGTGTCGGACGAAGTTTCATATCTATATTTTATCCCCTGTTTCTCGAACTCTTCCTCGCATATCTTCTCGACGACGGAGATGTCGGGATAGTCGGTTATGTAGTAGGTGACGGACACGGACTTCGCGGAGTCATACTCGACACCGTAGTTGAAAAATCCGTGACCCGTGGTCTCACAGACGGTGCCTACGACGGCGCCGATGACTATGAGCGCACACGATATGATTATGAAGAGGATCATCTTCCCGGAAATCTTAGTCTTCATCGTCGAGAACCCTCCTCTTGAATCCGCAGTATCCGAATTTGTCTTTCACCGGCGAGAGACAGACATACCACATGAACCTCGTGAACCAGTACATGAGATACGAGAACACGACGCTGAAAATCATGAGCAGCCCGCATGCGGAAGCCGGCCCTTTGCCGACAAGATACAGAATAAAGACGGCGATGAACAGAACTATGTGAGCGTCCAATATAGCCGCGCGGTTCTTTTTGTAACCGCTCTTCACCGCGTTCTGCATTATGTTGCCCTCATTGACGGCGCCCCTGACGTTTTCAAAGACAATGAAATTAGTCCCGGCGAAAAGTCCCAAAGAGAGCATCGCGCAGAGTATGACGGCTATCGTTATCTCTATGCTGAGAAGGTACGCCGTGTAAATCATTATAAGCGAGAAGAGAAGCAGCATCGCCACATTGAGCCAGCCGAGCTTCTTGTATTTGACTACCGAGAACACGCAGAGCGCGACCAGCACTATAAGCAGCATCACAGCCATGGCGAGTCCCGCCCCCTTCCCGCTCTGAACCGAGCCCGCGGTGAGTGAAATGCTTTCGGAATTGGGGTCACCGGACGTGTATTTGTAATTGACGATTTCGCCGCTTACGACGGAGTCGAGCACCGCGGCGTAGCTTTTGGCGCCCATCGAATCGGAAACCGTGATGTAAAACTTTTTGCTGTCTATCATGGAATCGATTGAGAGCGACATGAGCACGTTGCTCCCTATGCAGAAATAGAGCGTCGGGTCGTCGGAGTCGAGAAGCTGGTTGGTCTTTTTCTTGATAAGCGTTCTGCCGTCAGACGTGAGTTTGAATTTCAGTGCGTCGGAGCCGCCGCGAGAATATGTTCTGACCTTCTTTATGTAGTCGGACATGGAGTCGGTTTTCTTGGTTATGGGGTAATATTCGAGGTCGCTGTCGGCGGGTTCAAAGCCGTAACCGCTGTCGGAAACACAGAGCGTGAACTCGCCGTCAAGGACAAGCGCGGAAACGACGGATGAGAGTACGGATATTTTTGTCGCGGAGGACGTCTCCTGGTTGAGGTAGTCCTCGTGCTTCATGTCGGAGTATGAGTATCCGGTGGGAACCTGAATCTTTAGACCGTAATCATTGACGACCGATACGGAATAAGACGAAAAATTCATTTTGGATAGACGCGAGCTTATGATTTCGGCGTCGTCTCTGACGTTCGCCCTAAGCTCGACCATGTCGGCACTGTCCTCCCCGCCGTCGTCCATTTTGTATGTGTCCGTGTCGATGTAGAGGCCGTTGCCGATGTCCGTGTACTGGTCACGATAGTCTTCCGCCGCTTTAACGGCGTCATCGAATTCATCTTCATCGGTGAACTCATCCACATCTGTGGGTATGGTGGCGTAGAGTCTGTACTCCGCCTCCGTTATCACGCCCTCCGGATATATCACGCATTCGGCGTCCCCCGTGAATTCCGAACCCAGGGAGAGAACGGACATTATGGAATTCCATCTGTAAGTCCCGCCTCCGTAGGTGAACGAAACAACGGAGAAGAACGTGGCCGCGACTATCGCGACTACGACTATCGTCGTTATTACTGCCGATCTTATTTTACCCATTTATTACTCTCTCCTCGAAAACCGAGTCATTGCCAAATGTTTTAAACAGCGTATCTATTATATAAAAAAAAAATTTGAGGCGTCAAATAATTAAGCAAGATGTAACACACAAGAGACGGCCAAAAACTGCGAATTGGGCAAATTTAACCGAAAATTATGTTTATTTCTCAGCCGCGGCTTTTTTCCTCGCGAGAATGTGCATGGCGCACTCTACACGTTTTTTCATCATGGCGCAGGTTATGCCGTACGGCTCGTTGATGTCGCCGCAAAAATGGAAATTGTTGGCGTTGCAGCCCCCGCTGCATATGTATTTCGCGAAGCACGCGTCGCACCCGCGCCTCGTGAAAAGCGAATTTTCGGCGAACGTCTTCCTTATCTTTTCGTCAAGTTTTCCTTTAAAGACGTTCCCCATGTAGAAGGGCTCCTCCTGTGCGAACTGATGGCAGGGATATATGTCTCCCGAGGGCACGACCGAAAAATATTCGTTCCCCGCGCCGCAGGCGGACACTCTTTTGGGAAGGCAGGGACCGCCCTCTAAATCTATGTTGAAGTGAAAAAAGTTGAACCCCTCGCCCTTTTCCCATTTATCGAGATATCTTTCCGCGAGTTTTTCGTACTCTTTGAGGATGACGGGAAGGTGCTCTTCTTTTATCGCGAGATCTTCGATGTCCGTCACGACCGGCTCCATGGAAATCGAATCGAAGCCCTGCTCCGCGAGATATATGACATCCTCGGAAAAATCGAGATTTTTCGCAGTGAAGGTACCTCTCACGTAGTATTTTTTGTCACCGCGCGCTCTAGCGAATTTTTTCGCGTTGTCGATTACAAGGTCATAGCTTCCCTTCCCGCTGACGCTTTTTCTCACGGCGTCATGCACGTCCGGCCTTCCGTCGAGACTGACGACGACGTTTTCCATCTCTTCGTTGAAAAATTTTATGACGTCGCTTGTCAGAAGAAGCGCGTTCGTCGTGGTGGTAAAAAGAAACTTTTTCCCCGTCTCCTTCTCCTTTTCCCTCGCGTAGGCGACGACTTTTTTTATGGTTCCGATGTTCATGAGCGGTTCGCCGCCGAAAAAATCAACCTCCAGGATTTTTCGGTTTCCGCTGCCTTCCAGAAGAAAATCTATCGCCCTTTTCGCGGTCTCCTCTGACATAAACTCCCTTTTCGTGTAATAGGCGCCGGAGTCGGCGAAGCAATACCTGCACCGGAGGTTGCAGTCGTGGCAGATGTGAAGACATAGCGCCTTAACCTCCGAGGATTTCATCGGCCGCTCTTTCGTCTCCTCTTTGAAAAGAAGGCCCTCAGCTTTGAGTGCCTCTATGTCGGCGTCTATCGCCGCCCTCTCTTTGGCCGAAAGATACGAGGTGTCGACGTCTTCGCCGAGCATGGCCCTTAGATAGTCCGCCGTGGCCTTGTCGCACTCATGAAGGCTTCCCGACCCGGAGTCGAATATGTAGTTGTATTCTTTGAAGCTGAATACGTGTACCATGATTCTTAGCACAAAATTACGGAGCAGATTTTTCTGCTCCTACGTCACGTTCTATTTCGTTGTCTTCTCGGGGTTCTGTTCCCGGGTTATCCTTTCACAGCTCTGGTTTCCCACCGTGCAGCTCGTCTTGCAGGCCGACTGGCACGTGCTTCTGCATTCACCGCATCCGGTTATCTTCCTTTCCGCGGGTTTCGCTATTGTTTTGATCATATTTTGTCGTCTCCTTGGAAAATTATGCTACTATTATAAAAACCATTCCGCCAAAAATCAAGTGTTTAACGCGGGAAAAACAAGAGACGCGCTCGCCAAGCTTTGGCACGCGTGTCGATGACATTGTTTCGCGGCCCACCCGAAAATTTTACCGGCAAAAAAAAACGTCCCGCACGGGGTCTCCCGCACGAGACGCGTATGAATTTTTCAGATTTGTTTACCTTCGCCGTCATCATCGGAAAGTTTGGAAGACAGCAAAACGTCCTCTTCCTCCTCCGCGTCCCCCGCGTCTCCAGTGAATGCGTCGGCGTCGTCGGAAAGTGACACCTGTTCTTTGAAAAATCCCGCTTTCTCTTCGCCCTCTTCCCTTTTTCTCCTCCGCTCTATGAGTGTGTACACGCCGACGGCTATGAGCGCGAGTATTATGACCGACCCTATGACGATGTATATTATATCAATCGCTTGACTGTTCGCAAGTTGTGTGAATTCGGACATTTCTCCGCCGCCCCGGGGCTATTTCTTTTCCCCGCTCCCGGATTCTTCAGCGCTGTCGCCATCCTGGGGTACCTCGACATCGGCTCCGTCTCCCGCGGCCGCGCCCGTGCCGAATATCTGGTCTATCCCGGCGTACGGGTCGTCATCGCCCAGCGGTTCGAGGTCGTCGTCGGCCGCCGTGGTGAGAAGTTTGTCATCAGGGTTGGTCGACTCTGGAACGGCGTCGGTCTGGTATATGGCCTGTTTGTCGAACTTTATGTAAAATTTGCCCGTCTCCTCACTGCCGGTTTCAAGCACGAATGTGGACTCTTCGTCATCGACTTCGACGACTATGCCGCATATGCCGCCGATAGTCTTGACCTTGTTGCCGGGACGAACCGCGGCGATGAGGTTCTCGGACTCTTTCTGACGCTTCTTGTTCCTTCTGGAGGAAATTATCATTACCGCCACGAGCGCGACTATTATGACGCCTATGAAGACGTACATGACGACTTCACCGCTTCCGCAACCGCTCTCGGTTTCATCAACGATCTCTTCGGCATCGTCAAGGAAACTTGCCAAAAGTGATAAAAATCTCATTTGATGTTTTCTCCGCTTAAAGTAGGATACAATCTACTATAAAGAATTGACGCCCTTTTTGCAAGCGTTTTGCCGTTTAGTCAAAAAATTTCACCCGACGCGCACATTTCAGAAGGTCCTGTCGTCCATTTTGTAACTTTCGTAGAACCTCTCAGAAAAGCCCAAAAGATCGTCCCGGAGTATGGCCTCCCGCATGCTCTTCATCAGCGAATGCAGAAATGTTATGTTGTGAAGTGAAAGAAGCTGAGCGGAGAGCATCTCGCCGACGTTGACGAGGTGCCTTAGGTACGCCTTTGTGTAGTTTTGACAGCAGTAACAGGAACAGTTTTCGTCGAGTGAAGAAAAATCTTCCTTAAAATCGGAGTTTCTCACGGTGACGCGTCCTTTCGAGGTAAATGCCGTGCCGTTTCTCGCTATTCTCGTCGCGAGCACACAGTCGAACATGTCAACGCCGCGCTTCACGCCCTCCACGAGGCAGTCGGGAGAGCCCACGCCCATGAGATATCTCGGCACATTTTCCGGAAGATGGGGCCTTAGAACGTCCAGGACGTGATACATGACGTCTTTGGGCTCACCCACGGAAAGCCCGCCTATCCCTATGCCGTAGGAGGCGTATCTTTTGGCGTCCTCCGCCGAGGCCGTCCTGAGGTCATCGAAAAGATTGCCCTGAATTATGGGAAAGAGCGCCTGATCGTCCCTCGTCTTCGCCTTCGCGCACCGTTCCAGCCAACGTGAGGTCACCTCCGCCGCCTTTTCTGCCTCTTTGTGGGATATGCCGTATTTTGAGCATACGTCAAACGCCATGATTATGTCCGCGCCGAGGTTTTCTTCTATGCCGACGACCTTCTCCGGCGTAAAAAAATGCTTCGACCCGTCGACGTGCGAGTTAAACCATACGCCCTCATCGGTTATTTTGTTGAGTTTCGCGAGTGAAAAAACCTGAAAGCCGCCGCTGTCGGTGAGAATAGGTCCCCTCCAGTTCATGAAATCGTGAAGACCGCCCGCTTTTTTGACTACGTCGTCACCGGGACGCATGAAAAGATGGTATGTGTTGGAAAGAACTATCGACGAGCCGGCCTCTTCGAGGTCTTTTGGGAGCACTCCTTTCACCGTGGCCTGTGTGCCTACGGGCATGTACACCGGGGTTTCGACGTCGCCGTGCGGCGTGTGGAATATTCCCGCCCTCGCGCCGGTGTGTTTGTCGACATGTTGAATTTCAAATGAAAAACCGCTCATAAAACAAAATCACAAGAAGAGTGTGCAGTCGCCGAATGAGAAAAATCTGTATTTTTCACCGACCGCCGTTTTATATATGTCCAGGACCTCCTCCCTCGTGCAAAAAGCCGAAACCAGCATGATGAGAGTGCTTTCGGGAAGGTGGAAGTTCGTGAGAAGCGCGTCCACGCATTTGAAGTCGTACGGGGGATAGATGAATATGTCGGTCTCGCCCGTCGTGGCGGTGACAAAACCGTTTTCGTCGGCGACGCTTTCCAGAGTTCTCACGGACGTCGTGCCGACCGCAATTATCCTCCTCCCCTCTTTTTTGGCGGCATTTATCTTTTCTGCCGCGTCTTTCGGAATTTCATAGTATTCGGTGTGCATTTTATGCTCTTCGACGCTCTCCTCTTTGACCGGACGGAAAGTGCCGAGACCGACGTGAAGCATGATTTCGGCGATTTCGACGCCCATACCCTTTATCTTTTCCAAAAGCTCGGGAGTGAAATGGAGTCCCGCCGTGGGAGCTGCCGCCGAACCCTCATGTTTCGCGTACACCGTCTGATATCTGGTCTCGTCATCGAGCTTTTTTTTGATGTACGGCGGAAGAGGCATCGAGCCAACCTCGTCCAAAACCTCTTCGAAAACCCCGTCACATTTCATCCTCATGACTCGCTCGCCCGTCACCGTGACGTCTTCGACGGTCATGGAGAGTTTGTCGGATACAAAAATCTCCCTTCCCACGGGGCATTTTCTGCCGGGTCTGACGAGCGTTTCCCAAAGATCCATGTCAAGGCGTTTTAAAAGCAGCACCTCGACAGCGCCGCCGGTTGAAAGTTTGCCGTAAAGTCTCGCGGGAATGACCTTGGTGTTGTTGATGACGAGGACGTCACCCGCTTTGAGATAGTCGACTATGTCCCGGAAAATCCTGTGCTCGATTTTCTTTTCGGAGCGTTTGTAGACAAGCATCCTGGAAGAATCTCTGGGCTCCGCCGGGGTCTGCGCTATGAGCTCTTCGGGAAGGTCATAATAAAAGTCGGAGGTTTTGAGCATCAGCCGTCCTCCTCATCCTTTTCAAAAAGTGAAAGCTGCTTTTTTTGAGTGTCAGAGATGTCCCAGCCGATGTGTTCATATCCGCGTCTCAAAATGACTCTTCCCCTCGGGGTTCTCGCGATGAAACCCAACTGCAGAAGGTACGGTTCATAGACATCCTCTATCGTCCCGGAGTCTTCATTTATGACGGCGGAAAGGGTTTCAAGCCCCACGGGTTTACCCTCAAACTTGTCCGCCATGGCGTACAGAAGCGCCCTGTCCGTGTCGTCAAGGCCAAGTCTGTCTATATCCATGCGTCCGAGCGCGTATTCGGCGTCTTCTTTGGTTATCTTCTCGTTTCCGGAGACGACGGAAAAATCCCTCACGCGTTTCAAAAGTCTATTCGCCACCCTGGGAGTTCCCCGGCTTCTCGACGCAATCATCTGAGAGGCGTCTTCCTCGACCTCTATTCCAAGGGTTTTCGCGCTGTTCTCTATTATGTCTTTAAGCTCGGAAGGCGTGTAACTGTCAAGCCTCAGAACTATGCCGAATCTGTCTCTCAGGGGGGCCGCTATCATGCCTGCCTTGGTTGTCGCGCCTATCAGAGTGAATTTTTTCAGGGAAAAACGGATGTTCCTCGCGCTGGGACCCTTGCCGACTATGAGATCTATGGCGTAATCCTCCATCGCGGAATACAAAATCTCTTCCACACTGTGATTGAGACGGTGTATCTCGTCTATGAAAAGAACGTCCCCTTCATTGAGGTTGGTGAGTATCGCCGAAAGGTCACCCGCCCTCTCTATCGCGGGCGCCGCGGTGAGTTTCAGCTGTCCGCCCATTTCCGCTGCTATGATGTGCGCGAGAGTGGTCTTGCCGAGTCCCGGCGCGCCGTACAAAAGGACGTGTTCCAAAGGCTCTCCGCGTTTTTTTGCGGATTCCATGTACACTTTGAGATTTTCTTTCGCCTTGCCCTGGCCCACGTATTCGTCGAGCGTTTTGGGCCTCAGCGCATTTTCTTCGGCGTCGAACTCACCTTTGGTGTTTTTTATCAGCCTCGCGAGCTCATCTGAGTAATTGCCGTCGTCAAACATCCCCATCGCCCGTCACCTCACATATTCTTCATGGCTTCGAGGAGGATGTCCTCCATCGTGGACGCGCCGTTTTGTATCGCCCGGTTTATCGCCTTCGAACTCTCCGCCTTGGTGTACCCAAGAGACATCAGCGCCACAACGAGGTCCTCATAACCTGTCGTCTGTGTCATGGACGCGTCTTCGCCGTCCGAAGACGTCACAGCGTACATTTCGCTTATTTTTTCTTTGAGCTCCAGAATAATCCTCTCCGCCGTCTTCTTGCCGAGACCCCTGACGGCCGTGAGCGCTCCAAAGTCGGAGCGCGCTATGGCGAGAGCCAGCTTTTCGACATCCAACTGGGAAAGTATCGTGACGCCAAGCTTCGGCCCCACACCCTGGACAGATATGAGCTTCAAAAAAAGTTCTTTTTCCTCGGGCGAGGAAAAACCATAGAGAGAGACCTCGTCCTCCCGGACGGAAAGGTACGTGTAAACAGCCCCCTCCTTCTTTCCGGAAAGGGCCCGCGCGGCGGAGCCAGACAGGAAAACCTCATATCCGACGTCCCCCGCCAAAATTATCGCGCTTTTGTCATTTATGGACAATATCTCACCGCGAAGATACGCTATCATCTTTCACTCCGTTTTTACTTTATGCCGAACTCCCCTGAGAATCTCGACGTGTTGGCGTGGCACACGGCGACGGCGAGTCCATCGGCCGCATCATCCGGGCGCGGCTTGTTTTTGAGGCGCAGAACGGACGTTACCACACGTATAATCTGGCCTTTGTCGGCGTTACCGTATCCCGTAAGTGCCTGTTTGACCTGGCCAGGGGTGTACTCAAAAAGTTTCGGACAGTATTTGAGGCAGGTGAGAAGCGTCACCCCCCTCGCGTGCGCGACAGGAATACCGGTCGTTATGTTCTTGACAAAAAAAAGCTCTTCAACGGCTATCTCGTCGGGCTTGAATTTTTCCAAGACAGTGTTGATGCCCTTTTCCAAAAGAAGGAGCCTTTGCGGGAACGCCTCACCGACCGGCGTCTCGACCACCCCGTAGTCAATGGGGATTAAGTCGCCGTTATTAAGTTTTTCTATCGCGCCGTAGCCCGTTATGCCGAGCCCCGGGTCAATCCCGAGTATGGTCATCAGATCCCCGAAAAGACGATATTAGCGCCGCCGAAACGGGCAATTTTGGCTTAAATTTTCTTGCTAACCAAGTCACCAGTGTGTATAATTATTTTAGTTTAAAACGCCGATGTAGTCAAATAATAATGGGTGACATATGGGTAAACTGTGGCAGGGGCGCTTTTCCGGCTCCACGGCAAAAAACGCGGATACGTTCAATGATTCCCTTCCCTTTGACCAAAAAATGTGGTCAGAGGACATAACGGCGTCCGTAGCCCACGCCACCATGCTCGGCGAATGCGGCATAATATCAAAGGAAGACGAAAAAGCCATCGTGGACGGGCTCAGTGCCATACGCGCTGACATAGAGAGCGGAAAAATATCCGAATTTTCCGGCGCGGAGGACATTCACTCCTTCATGGAAAACGAACTCGTCAAAAGAATAGGTGACGCAGGGAAAAGACTGCACACAGCAAGGTCGAGAAACGACCAGGTGGCAACCGATTTCCGCCTCTATGCAAGAGGAGCTTTTGACAGGCTCAAAAGCTCACTTGTTGTTCTGACTGAGGCACTTGTCAAAAAAGCGGAAGAAAACCTCGATGTCATAATCCCGGGATACACTCACCTCAGAAAAGCCCAGCCCATGTGCTGCGGACATTTCTTCAATGCATACGCCGAAATGTTTTTAAGGGACATAGACAGGGTCAGAGCCTCACGTAAAAGGGCTAACGTCATGCCGCTCGGAAGCGGTGCGCTTGCAGGCACATCCTACCCCATAGACAGAAATCTGACTTGTAAACTTCTTGGCTTTGACACACCTTGTGAAAATTCGATTGACGGCGTTTCCGACAGAGACTTCGCCGCGGAATTCGCGTTCGACTGTTCACTCACAATGTCACACTTGTCGCGCCTATGCGAGGACATGATAATATATTCGGGGGGAGAATTCGGGTTTTTTGAAATTTCCGATGAATATTCAACGGGATCTTCAATAATGCCGCAAAAGAAAAACCCGGACATATGCGAACTCATACGTGGAAAAACCGGAAGGGCGTACGGATATCTTACAGACATTCTCACCGTCCTCAAGGGCATCCCGCTTGCTTATGACAAGGACCTCCAGGAAGACAAAGAGGGGTTTTTTGACTGCGAGATTACCACCATATCATCGGTAGAAATCATGGCAGAGATGCTCGGAGCCATGACGGTGAATAAAAAAGCTTCAGACGCGGCCGCAGAAGAAGACTTCTCCTGCGCCACAGACGTTGCAGACTATCTCGCAAAAAAAGGCGTGCCGTTCAGGACAGCCCACGAGATTACGGGCGCAATCGTGCGTTACTGCATCGAAAACAACAAAACACTCCAAAACATGACGACAGAAGAATACAGAACTTTTTCTGACAAATTTGAACCGGACATAACTCCCTCCATTTCAGCGAAAGCATGTGCCGACAGCAGAAACTCATATGGCGGTGCTTCCGAAAAATCGGTTAAAGAGACCATCCTTTCAATAAGGTCACGGCTGTCTGAAATATGACCGTCGTACCTTTGCTCAATACCTCCTTTCTTTTAAGAAGGCCGTGCGGGATTCCCGTACGGCCTTTCTTTAGCTTTCAGACAGCCAAAAATAACCAATTTCTGCCGAGACTAATTGTCAGCGGACACTTTTCTCACATCCTTCCCGTCCTCGCACTCAACGAGAAGGACGAGCGCCTCTTTGCCGTAGAACGCTATCCCATATTTCAAGACGCGGGAGTGGTTTTTCATAAATTCCTTGGCGTAAGCTCTTTTCTCTATCTGTTCGAGCGCTTCTTCCGCGGACTTTGTCATAAGGGCCCTCTTCGTTTCCTTATATTCCTCCGGCGTCATTTTGTCGGCGTCCGTCTTTTCAAGCTTTCCGCAGTGCTCAAACTCAAAAACTATTGAGGGCTGAGATTTCTCCCTTGACTCTAACCCGTATCCGAAGGTCTCAATCGTGAGATCCGCAAATCCGTCACCATATTCCCTATCGGAGAGCATGTTGTAGCTTCCGCCGAGGTTTC
>JAJQAJ010000094.1:6624-12771 GCA_021203865.1 Clostridia bacterium | reverse complement strand
TTTCGTGGCGGAAGGCTATATAGTTTCATGCGAAATAGTTGATGGCGTATCTTATTACACCGTCGGAAAGATCGACACACAAATCCCGGAAACTTATGTCGCCAAAGCCGTCGTCACCGTGGGAGAGGGCGAAGACGCCCTAACATACGAAATTTACTACACATCCTTAGAAGACGCGCTCGCGGACGCCACGGACGGAGAAACAATTGTGATTCTTCAAAGCTGCGTGGCGGAAGGGACGTACACGATAGAAAAAAGCCTCACTATTGATTTGGGCGGAAATACGGTTACGGGAGGCATCGAGGTCTTAGGCTCCGAGGTTAAAATTAACCTCGAGGGCGGAAAGATTCTGGGTGACATCACCGTGGAAGGCGCCGCCACACTTATAATGGACGGCTCGGCGGAGAGCGACGCGGAGCCTTCATACGGTATCGGCACCGTCATCGGAGAAATCACAGTTGAAGAGGGCTCGACGCTCGTGGTAGAAGGCGGCGCGTATTCGAGAGGGCAGGAAGACGAAACTTACGACAACTACGACGAGGTAGTGGAAGGTCTCGCAAACGGCGCGGGCGTCATATATGTCGGGGAAATAACTTACACCGACGGGGATGACGAAGAGAAAACCGTCACCGGTCTCACCATCATGGACGAGGACACGGCCAAAACAACAGCGGAAGCTTCCCGCACGTATACGGACGAAGGCGGAAATGAAATAACGGTCTACTACGAAAGCCTTGAAGCTGCTGTGAAGGGCCTTGAAGACGGCGACGTTCTCGTGGTTCTAAAAGATGTGGATTTAACCAAGGACGAAGAGAGCTGCACAATAACAATAGAAAAAGACGTCGTGATAGATTTAAACGGGAAGACTTTGACCGCGAATATAGAGGTTTCGGGCGCGAGCGTCGACATAAATCTTGAAGGGGGCGAGATTAAAGGCGCCGTCACTGTGGAAGCGAGTGAGGAGGGCACATCTTCCGATGTGACAATAAACCTTGGCGGAGGAAAAATAGACGGCGGCATTTCTTTGGACGAGACATCCTCTCTTACGATAATTGACGAAGGCGGAGAAATTTTAGGCGAGGTCACGGGAAAAATCGAAACGGCAGGCGGCTCCCTTATAGTGGAGGGCGGCATATATTCTGAAAATGTCTTAGATTTCGTCGCGGACGGCAAAGTCATGTACGTCGGAAAAGACGACAGTGGTAATAAATACTATGTAGTCACCACGGAAGATGTCATGAAAGAGGCTATGGAGGGTGGTGGCGAGAGCTGTTACACCATAGGTGCCTCCGTAACCTACACGGATGGTAATGGAAAAGAGACGACAGTCTACTTTGAAGACCCCGCGACGGCCATAGACTTTGCCGTGGGCCTTGAAGGTGCCCTGGAAGGTACAAGCGTGACAGTCGAGCTTTACGAGGATTTGAAATACGAAGGCGATGGGGGGATAACGACCAAAGAGGGCGACGACATAACGATAAACTTAAACGGCAACACCATCACGGGCGACATAACCGTGGCTGACGGCTCGTCGCTTACGATTGACCTTGGGGGCGGCAGCGTGGCAGGCAGCATCACCGTGGGCGACACGGGAAATGAGACGGCCGAAAAGACTGCATCCCTTGTGATTGAAGATTCGAGCGAAGAAAAAAGCGGCTCCGTCACGGGCGAGATAAAGGCGGGAGAGAATTCAGAGGAGAGCGCCAATATAACCATAGAGGGCGGCACATACTACGGCGGGGACGTCTTTGACTTCTTAGGAGAGGGAAAGGTTGAATACGTCGGAAAAGACGGCGAGAGCGGTGAAAACTACTACGTCGTGGGGACAGGGGAGGAGATAGAAGAATCCGACCTTGAAATAGGCGCGAAAGTGACATACACAAGCGCCGCGGGCGAGACGGTCACTATATACTTTGAAGACCCCGCGGATGCCGTGGACTACGCTTTAAGCCTTGAAGGCGTCGAGGAGGGCTCTGTCGTGATAGTTGAGCTTTTCGATGACTTAGATTTCAGCGAAAATGAAGAAGGCATGAAGGTAGAAACCTCATACGCCGTGGAGATAGACCTTAAAGGAAACTCAATCTCCGGTGATATAACCGTGGAGAGCGGATCGTCTCTTACGATACGCGACACAAGTGGGGATATGTCCGGCAAAGTTTCGGGAAATATAACTGAAACTAGCGGCGGGGCCTTCGTGGCCGAGGGCGGCACATACAGCGAGGACGTCTTTGAATTTTTGGGAGATGGAAAAGTCGAATATGTGGGAAAAGACAGCGAAAGCCAAGAAAACTACTACGTCGTCGGAACGGAGGCGGAGATAGAAAACTCCGACCTTGAAATAGGCGCGAAAGTTGTATACAAGGACGTTGGCGGAGGCATTGTCACGGTGTATTTTGAAGACCCCGTGGATGCCATAGATTTCGCCGTGGGACTTTCGGATGTCGAAAAGGGCACGACCGTTCTCGTCGAGCTTTACGCCGATCTCGATTACACCGGTGTGACGGATGAAAAAGAAAAGGAGATTAAAGGAATAGAGACGAAGACCGGAAGCGACATAACGATAAACCTTAACGGAAACTCCATTATAGGTGACATTACCGTAAAAGCGGGGAGTACGCTTACCATTGAGGACACCGACCCTAAAGATTATGGCGAAGGCTCTAAAGTGGACGGCGAGGTGACCATTGAAGGAGGCGACGGAGAAGAAAAGGCCGGCGAGCTTAAAATTTCCGGCGGTATGTACACGGGCGACATAACCAAAGCGACGCTGGATGATGGGAGCTTCGTATTGATTTTAACCACGGATGAAGAGGAAAGAATTTCCGTCGTGGCGGACGAGGAGACCGCGAAAGCTTATTCCGAAGTTTCCGTGGAAATAGACGGAAAGACTGTTTACTACGAAGGCATAGACGCGGCGATAAAAGATATCTTGGCCGTTTTGGAAAGTGACGATTATGACGGCGCTGAAATTATCATGACCGTTTATGGTGAAAACGTCGTAATTGGAGAAGCCGGCTTTAGCATCCCTTCCGGGAGCGTCACGATAGACCTTAACGGAGGCGAGTTGGAAGGGAGTATTTCCCTTGGAGGCGAAGATGGCGAAGGCGAGGTTTCATTGACGTTCACCGATTCGAGTGGTGATGGCAGCGGAAAATTTGAAGGAAAAGTTGCGGGCGGCGAAAACGCGGATATCACCCTAGACGGCGGCACATATTCAAAAGACGCGTTTGAGGGCTGCGAAGGCGGCCTTGAATACGGCACATACGAAAACGAAAATGGAGAGGCGGAGACCTATGTTCCCGTCTACGGCTCAGAGTTTATTTACGTCGTCACTGAAAGCGAGGCGGAAATAATGTCCGTCGCGTGCGTGGAAGACGGCGACGGAAGCAGGGAATACTTCACCGATGTCGAAGACGCCATAGACTTCGCCGCGGAAAATGGCGGGGTTGTGACCTTGTACGATGACGCGGTCTGCCGTGAGTCCGTCGAAATTAACGCGGATGTCACAATAGATTTGAACGGTCACACTCTGGACGCGGACATCATAATTTACGCGGATAACGATGATGGCCAGGGACAGGGCGGATCGCTTTATGTCACGGGCTCGAAAGAAGAGGGCGGATGGCTCACGGGCGAGATTGTCGTCGTGGGCTCCGATACAAGTGAAGACGGGACGAACCCGTATAAGGAAACACTCGTTCTCGATTTTGACGAGATGGACGGCTCTCTAACCATCTCCGTCGAGGATAAGGACGGTAAAAACCTTGAAAACTACGTTTTCAGTAAAACCGAGGACGGCTTTGGCATAGTGAGAGCGGACGAACACACCCACTCATACGTGCTCGCCGTTTGGAATTACTTGGGATACGGAAAATTCACATTGATGTTCAAATGCGCGTGCGGAGAATATGACGAGTTTTTAGAAACCTACACCGCTGAGGCTACGGAAAATGAAGACGGCACCGTGACGTTCACGCTATCCGTCACCGTCATGGACCCCTCACACGCCGGGACATACGAATATGAAAAGACAATGTCTTTTGCCGCGAAGGTGAGCATAAACGGCGAGACGGTCTACTTCGAAGACCTCGACGAGGCCATTGGCGCGGCCATAGAGTCGGGAGCGACTTTGATTTTGATGTGCGACGCCGAGGCTAATTTGAACCTTACGGACGGCGAAAGCCTCACGATAGACCTTAACGGAAACGAGCTTTCAGGCGAAATAGAAATAGAGGAGGGAGCTAGCCTTGAAATAGAGGGCGTAGGAGTGGTAACTTCCGAAATTGAAAGTTATGGCGAGCTTATAATAAGAGGCGGCACGTACTATGAGGACGTGACAGATTATCTCGACGCGGGGTACGCCGTCATGGTTGGCACGGATAAAGATGGCATAGCAACCTACACCGTCCTTTCCGAGAGCGCCGCGAAAGAAAGCTCGGAAGCTTCCGTAACTAACGAAAACGGCTCTACCATATACTATGAAAGCTTAGAAGACGCCCTCGCGGCTTTGGAAAACGGCTGCACGCTCACGCTCCAGGCCGACATAGAGGAAGACCTCATAATATGCCTTACGGACGAGGACGAAAGCATCGAAATAGGACTTGACCTCAACGGATACGAGATATGGGGCGATGTTATAATCGAGACAGGCGAGAGCGAATCTTTCAGCTTTGAAATTTCCGATTCATCGGCGGACGGCGAAAGGGGCTACGGCAAGATTTTAGGCGAGATAGAGGGCGCGGACAGCGTCACACTTTTTGGCGGAAACTTTGAGGGCGACATATCGGGCTTTGACATAGCGGAGAGCTGTGCCGTAATAAATAACGCCGACGGCTCAAAGTCCGTGGTGCCGGAAGGCGTCGCAAAAGATCTTTCGGGCGCCGTGATAGAAGCGGGCGAAAACACATATTATTACGAACTTTTGCAGGACGCCGTGGCCGCGGCGGAGGGCATGGATGAAGACAGCTTTGTTGTCATGACGGCAGACTGCCTTTCCGATGTCACCATAACGAGCTCTGTCACGATAGATTTGAACGGCTATGAAATAGAGGGCGACGTGCATGTCGAGGCGGAAGCTTCGCTTACCTTCACCGACTCGTCGGCGGGCTGCGAGGGCGCGGTTTCCGGCGACGTTTTGGGCTCCGGAGACGTCATTTTGTCCGGCGGCACGTTCCGCGCGGACGCGTTTAAAGAAACGACATATGAGGAAGGTGACGAAGAAGAAGCGGAAGAGGCCACCGAAAGCGTTGGTGTCGAGCTAGGAAAGGATACCATCGTGGTCGTAGGCCGAGGCGAGAAGGGCGAGATGGTCTTTACCGTCATGACGGAAGATGAGGCGGAAAAGTTCGGATACACAAAGGTAGAAACGAAAGGCGAGGATGGCGGCACTCAAACGTTGTTCTTTACGGACTTTGACGAGGCCATAAATTACGCCGCGACGTTTGGCGGCACCGTAACCCTTTATTCGGATGAGATTATGTTAGGGGGCGTCACTATATCGGCGGAGGTTGAAATAGACCTCAACGGCCACACGCTTTGCGCGGATATTACCGTCGACGCCGTGACATACCCCGGCGCGTCACTCAAAGTGACTTGTGGAAGCGAGGAAGGCGGAAAGATTACGGGCTCTCTTGTTGTTATTGTTGAGGATAGCAAGGGAGACGAAAACCCGTACGAAGAAACTTTAAAAATCTCCTCGGCTAATGACATAGGAAACCTCGATGTGTCTATCGTCGATGTGGCCGGCACGGCCGCACAAAACTACTTCCTCACGGAAGATGAAGCCGAAAGTTCCTACGTCATAGGCATGGGGAAGCACGATCATGCCTACGACATTGCGGGCTGGGCATACGATGAAAAGACGTGCACCTTCACATTCATTTTGAAATGCGCCTGCGGAGACGTTTCCGTCACCGAAATCATAAACGCAAAGTTTAGCTATGATAAAGACACGAACACCGTCACCGTCAGCGCGGAAACCGAAACAAAAAATACGGACGGCGAGCCCTACACATACGAGGTGTCATTCACGCCCGAAGCGGAGCTTAAAATATATGATGAGGACGGCGAGGTCGAAGGCACGTATTATTTTGAAAGCTTAGAAGACGCCATAGCGTATGTGGCGGCTTTGGAGGAAGCCCGCGCGTC
>JAJQAJ010000094.1:3788-6524 GCA_021203865.1 Clostridia bacterium | reverse complement strand
AAAGCTTAGAAGACGCCATAGCGTATGTGGCGGCTTTGGAGGAAGCCCGCGCGTCTTTAGAAGAAGACGAGAGCGGGGAGAGGGAGATAGTTTCCGAAATAACCCTCCTTTCTGATGTCGAGAATGTCGAAATAGTAGGCGGCGCGTACATAACGATAGATCTGAACGGGAAAGAGATTTTGGGCACCGTGTCCGTGGACGAGGACTCTTCGCTTAAGGTTTCGGGCTCCGGCACAATCGACGCCGCGCTTGACATAAGAGGCGATGTTACATTGTCAGGGGATAATGACGGGGTTAAAGTTTACCCCGACGAGGCTTTGGGGATAGCAGAAGGCGGAGTTTTGACCGTGGAAGGAAACGTCGAAATTATTCTCGACATTGGAGATAATCTCGACATAGGATATTACTTTGAGGAAGAAGACGGCGAACTCATATATGAGAGCGGACTTATAATAGAGGGTGACCTCATAATTACCGTCACGGGCGACAACGAAATTTTAGCTGGGGACGGCACTTTCATTTCAGAAGAGGGTAGCCTTAAGATAGTCGTCGAGAGCGGCGCCGCGCTCACGATTGACACCTGCGGCACGGAAGTTGACGCTTGCGTGACCCTTGAAGGAAGGTCATCTCTTGAAGTTGTCGATTCGTCTTCAAGCGGAGAAGGAAAACTTGACGGCACCGTGACCGTCTTTGAGGGGGCGGATGTTAGCCTCTACGACGGCACATACAAAGACTATCCCGACGGGCTCACGATAACTTTCGTGGATGCTGACGGCAATGAGATAGAGGACGGCAGCATGCTCATGGAGTCCGCCATGGCGGAGGATGGAGAAAGATACATCCATTCAACCACGGAAAAAGAGCATAAGGCGGGCGGACATTCGTACGACCTTGAAAACTACTGTGTTGAGCTTGCAGGCGAAATGGCGACGTTCTACGAACTCGACGCCGAAACCTCGGAGATAGTCATGTATTTCAAATGCTACTGCGGGGAAGAGCTTACCGTGAGAATTCATATAACCGAGGACGACTATTTCTCCGAGGCCGCAAAAAACGCGGAAGGCGAAAGGATAGTTCGGGTGCTTTACAACAATCTTTCCGTCACCGTGACGTCCTCGAACGGCATTTCGGCGTCGTATCTTCTCCACGGCGAGACCGTGCTCGAAATGTTCATCGAAGCGGGAGATGACGTAAGGTTGGGCGATAAAGAGTACGACGACTACGACGGGAGAGAATACAGATATTACTACATATATGAGCCCGCGGGATGCGACCATACGGGCGAGGACATCTATATCTACGGCTCATACTCGGGCGTTGTCATAAGAGAAACCGTCGGGATAACCCATACGGGACTATGTGTGTACGAAGAGAGGGGCGAGCACACGATATATTACTGCTCGGATTGCGAGTACTATTTCATAGACAATACGTCCGTCTCCGCGTCTGACGCGTACGACTATTCTGAGGTGGAAAAGGAGCTTGAAAGAGAGCAAAGCTTCAACGAGACGAAGGAAAGCCTTATGGAAAGTCTCGACATGGCCATCACCGGCTGTGCCGAAGAGAGCGGTTCAATCTGGGGCATATACTCCGGCGCCTTGGATGAGCTGGATGGCCGTGAGTACGAGTTCACGGGCGGAGAAGACAGGGACGCGTATCTCGAAGCCCTGACAGCCGAGATAGAGGACATAGTCGCGAACGCGCTCTTTGAGATAGCCGAAGAAAACCAGAGGGGACAAACGAAGAACGCGCTGGAAAGCTTCTTTGAGGAGCTTCTTTCGGAAGATAACCAAAGCTTCCTCGACGAATATTACTCGAAGGAGGCACAGGATGAGCTTAATGAAATCTATGCCGCCGTAATGGGAGACGTTGAAAGTGCCGATTTCGGGTTCTCCGTCTATGACGAGGACGCCGGAAGCTCGTACGCCGATTACACCGAATACCTTGAGGGAAAATACAGCGAGTACATAGAAAACGTAATTGCCAGAGTGAACGCCGTAAACGTCATAAAGGTCGACGCAGACGAGGACGAGAGCGACAGCGACGTCATATATAGCTTCATCTCCAACGACAATGGGATTTCCGGCGTCATAAAGCTCGTCATTGAAAAGTCGGATGACAAAAAGCTTGATAAGAAAATCAAGAACGCCGAGCTCGTCTCCGGCGACGGGAAAATCGAAGACGACAAGCTCGCCGAGTACATAGAGGACAAGAGCGTCGTCGGGGTTTATGATTTCAGTTTATGGGACACCTCGTCAAACGCGCGGGTGTATGTTTTCAGCGGCGTGTACTACGTCTGCCTGCAGCTTCCCGAGGAGCTTAAAGGACGAGACGACCTTGTCATAGTTTATCTTGGCGACGACGGGGTTCTGGAAGTTTATTCGACTTCGGTTTCCGAGGACGGCGAGTCTCTCTATTTCTCGACCACGCATTTCTCTGAGTACATCATTTTGGGTGACAGTCAAAGAGATCTTACGGCCATAATCATTGTTCTTGCCGTCGTTGGCGGCGTCGCGCTCATAGCGCTCATAATACTGCTTGTCATATTCATCCTAAGGAAGAGAGACGAAAATGGCGGGCTCGTCAAAGAGACAAAAACCGCGGCTCTGGCGCCGGCGGCACTTCTCCTCGTGACTGTGGTGCCCTCCGGCGCGATAGGCATAATCATAGCGCTGTCGGTTGTCGACGCGGCGCTCATCGCGGGGGCCATTGTCATGGCCTGGCTGGTTTCGACGA
>JAJQAJ010000094.1:0-3688 GCA_021203865.1 Clostridia bacterium | reverse complement strand
GTCGACGCGGCGCTCATCGCGGGGGCCATTGTCATGGCCTGGCTGGTTTCGACGAGGACGCAAAAGAACGCTGTTTTGGAGGTGCCGGCAGAAAACGAGAGCCTCGCGAACAGCCCCCTCAACAACTTCACGGAATATGACCCTTCAAATCCCGACGGCGACGTTGAGATGGGGAAAAGCGAAAACGACAATCAATAAGCATCCCGGCTTAGGGTTTTCGGCATGAAAAAAGTCAGAAACAGAATTCTTCTTATAGTTTTGATAGCGGTCCTCGCCGTCGCCGTGGCGGCGGGGATAACATGGGGTGTCAAAAAAGGCTCGGATACGGCTGTGGCGGCGTCTAAAACCTTCACCGTGGGAAGCGATGAATACGATGATTTTTCTTCGGCCATGGACGCCGCGAGAACTTCCTCTTTTGCGGCTCAAAAGACGGTCACCATGAACGCGGACTACACGCTGACTTCCGTCTACACTTTGGACGCGGGGTACTTCGTCACTCTCGATCTCAACGGCCACACGCTTGACGCGAGCTCTTTGAAACAGGCGATAGTCGTGTACGGTACGTTCACTCTGGACGATTCGACGGGCGTCTTCTCGACGCTCACATCGGGCACGGTCGGCGTTTCAAGGACGTCTTCCGGCACGAAGCCTTATAGGACTGTCTACACCAGCTCGTCTTTTTCCGGGAAAGAAGAATACAACATGTACGACGGCGACACGACGCAGTCATATAGATACTATGAAAGCGGCGCGATAATCTGCTCGTCAAACGGCGGCACAAATTACAGCTATTATGAATCGGGAACGGTGACCGTGCTTCAAAACGGTACGTTCAACATGTACGGCGGGACCTTAACCGGCGGCAGCGCCTATTACGGCGCGGCCGTCACCGTCTCGGGCTCGGACTCGACGGGAAGCGGATATAATCCCGTTTTCAACATGTACGGAGGCTCTATTTCCGGCAACAGCGTCACTATGGTGGGTGGCGCGCTTTTCATGGCGAACGGCGGCGAGGCGTACATTTCGGGCGGGATAATCGCGCACAACACGGCTTCAAACTCCTCGTCCGGTGGCGCGGCGATAGCCGTGACGGGCGGAGGATGCTCGCTCACTTTGGGCGAATATAAATCGGGGCTCGACATACGTGCTCCGCTCGTCATATCCCACAACGAGGCGGGCTATGGCGCGGCAATAGTCATGGACGACGGGGTTTTCCTCTACATCTATGACGGCACGGAAATTTCAAACAACTACGCCACGGGCTCGTCGACGGGCGGCGGGGCCATGTACCTCCATGACACGCAGGGCTATATGTACGGCGGCTCGATAATAGACAACACATGCAAAACAAAGGGCGGCGCCGTGTACCTAACCTCCTCGACATTCACGATGTCGGGCGGGGATCTCACATTCAACGGCGTGTCGACCTGCGCGTATTCATACGGCAGCCAGCCCGATTACGGCGGGAATTTCTATCTTTTAAACAGCACGTTTGAGATGACGGGCGGCTCTTTGGTCTCCGGCGTGGCGTCGGTTTACGGCGGCGGGCTGTACATTGACGGCGGCACGGCCTCTATTACTGGCGGCGAGATTTTGGGGTCCGCGTCATACACCGGCGGCGCGGGCGTGTACATAGCAGGCGGCGGCGCGTTCACTTTGGGCGGCACGGGCGACATCATATTGAATTCTACGACCGGCACCTGCGGCGCGGGAGTCTTTGTGGCCTCGGGCACGACCTTCACGATGACGGGAGGGAGAATAGAAAAGAACCTCATTCTAATGGGCTCCTACGGCGGCGCGGGGGTATATGTCGACGGCACCTTCGAGATGACGGGCGGAGATATAGAAAACAACATGTGCCAGCTTAGCGGCAACGGCGGAGGCGTGTATCTTTCAAGCTCGGGCGTGATGTACCTTTACGGCGGCTCAATTTCGGGAAACTCCGCCGCGACGAGCGCGGGCGGTGTCTACGACGCGGGAAGCCTTCATGTTATGGGGAAAGTCACTGCCTTTGGCAACACCTCTGGCTCATCTTCCTCAAACATATACCTTATAAACGGCAAATACATAACATTAGACGGCGTCGTGTCTTCCGGCTCCGAGATAGGAATAAGCTTTGCGAACTCGTCACAAACCCAGGTCACGACGGAGGAGAGTTCGACGAGCTTTTACATGCAGTCGTATTTCTATTTTTCCATGGACTCGGCGTCGAGTGGGTACATGATGGGATATTCCGGGGCGTATGTCGAAAAGATAGCCACGTCCTCGCTTTCATATTACGTCAATGTGAACGGCTCGGCACAGTACTGCATAGGGCTTTCCGACGCGCTGTACCTTTCCTCAGAGACAAACTCACCCGTCATGCTGAACGCCGAGAAAGTTGACGTTTCTTCAAGCGTCACGGTTGAAGCGGGATGGAACTCCTCAATAGACCTTGGCGGCAAAACCCTTGCTTTCGCCTCGGGCGTACGCCTTGTGGTCTACGGCACGCTCACCGTGCGCGATTCCGCTGAAATAAGCGGCGAAACTTCCGAAGCGGGTGGCTCGACCGTCTCAAACGGCGACGGTACGTACACAACTACATATTCGACAAACTCTTCTTCGGCGTCCGGAAGAGGTGTGACCACATGGCACACATACACCTCGGGCGCGCTGACCACGGCAGAATCCTCTCTTTCGACGGGTTTCATAGATGTCTTCGCGGGCGGCACGTTCAACTTAGAAGGCGGGCACATCACGGGCGGCGCGGCGCTCTACGCGAGTGTGTTCAATGTCTCCGGCACGTCTTCTTCTCACGCGAAGCTTAATATCACCGGCGGCGCGGTGGCGGGAAACAAGAGCGGATATTACGGCGCCATTTTCGCGACTCACGCTGACGTTTTTATAACGGGCGGCGTGATAGCGGGGAACACCGGATACACATACTCCAAAAAAGATTACAACTATTCCGGCGCGGTGACCATATCGACGGACGCATACCTCACTGTAGGGGGTGGAGCCGTCATTTCCGGCAATACCGGCGCGGCCATAATTTATTCGCTCGACGGGACGGTGACGGTGGAGGGATACGCCGAGCTTTCCGGAAACACCCTTTCGGAAAGCTTGATGGGCTACGGCGGGGTCGTGGCCATGAGCGGAGACTCGACGCTGTATCTTTACGGCGGCAGAATAATTGAAAATGTAGTTGCAAACTTCGGCGCGGTGGGACTTTCCGGCTCCTCGGGCGACGTCAGAGTGTACGCGGCGGGAGACGCTGTCGTGTGCTTCAACTATATGGATGACGCGCAAACGGAGAGGAACCTATATTTCAACGCCGGCACGGAAACTTTCGTAATAGAAGCGGGCTTTTACGGGTATATAGGCGTGACAATAAGCCTAAGCCTCAAAGACGGGGACGTGGGCTACGCTCAGGTCGCTCTAAACAGCGCCGGGCTTTCCATAGATGAGGTAAGAGCGGTCATTTTCTCCGACGAAGGCTGCGAATGCATCCATCCGGAAGGCGACGGATACGTATATTTCTATGAAAAACACGTCGCAGGCGGGCTCGTCATGGACACCTTGACCGTCATAGACGGCAAAGTTGACGCGTATCACACCTGCCTGTTTTGCGGGGACCGCGGAGACGACTATGAAGGCTCTTTTACCTACGGGTACGACGATGACGGCCGCGCCGTCATATACGCGGAGT
>JAJQAJ010000014.1 GCA_021203865.1 Clostridia bacterium | reverse complement strand
ATTGTACTACACAACCAAACAAGAATCAAGCCCAAAAAATCACCGCCCCTGGACTTTCCCGGGAGCGGCCTCGTACGCTTTGGATAAGATTTTACAGGGTGTACAGTGACACCACAAGACCGAGTCCCACGCCGCCCATGTCATAATATATGTACAGAAGCTCTGCGTCGGAGCTCAAATCAACCTCATGACCCGTGTTGTTGGTTTGTCTGTCGTATGCTCCTTCGACACTCACCACACACCCCTGATTCGACAGCCACACCGGATCAAACGACCATGTCATCGACATATCGATGGCACATATCTCGCCCTTTTCGTCCGAGAAAGTCAGGGGGAGGAAATGCTGCGAAGGCACGTTGTCTATGAAATAGTTGGTGGCCGCGGCGTTGTAAAGCCCCTTGTCGGCTTTAAGCTCTTCTGACGCCTCGCCGTTGGGTTCAAGATCCGTCGACTCGTTTAAAATGAAGGGAACACCGTCGCCTATCGAAAAATTAATGTTGAGTTTGGTCCCGCCACGCCCGAAATCCTCGGTGTCGTGGGCGAATGTCAGAAGGTTGATTTTGTTGTTTTCGTCGAGCACGGTCCTCGTGCCCCCGCTTATCGTCCTCACCACGCTGTCCGCCAATGATATGTACGTCGCTATGCCCGACGCGCCGGCGCTGACGAACCACGCCTCGGTTCCGTCAATCTTATTCTCCATTTCGGTCTTGTCATCAATCGTCACACCCGCCTCATAATATGCGCCGCAGAGCTCTTCCTCCTCCGTCGCGCTCATCTGCATTATGACCGACCCGCTGAAACGCCGAAGCTCGGAGTTCGTCACCTCGTTTCTCGCCGCCCTCGCTATCCTTATCGCGGAAAAATAGCAGTCAAACACCTTAGTGTCGTCAATTTCAAGATTGACGTATGATTCATCGGAGTTGAAGGCTCTGAACGCGTAAAGGAATTCCTTGACTATGCAGTTCTCGATTTTCGTCTCCGCGCTTCTCGACTCTATGAGGCTCGGACTTCCGGCGGCCTCGCCTTCCACATCGCTCGCGTCTATGGCGTTCCCGCGCGCGTTGATGTTTTCAAACGTGGCACTGTATCTTGGCATTGTCGTGTTCGGATCGGTGAGTCCCTGGACGCCGAATATGGTGATGACACACCCCGTGCGGGAGCCGCTGTAGTTTTCGGGAAAATACGAAAACTCGCTCTGATTGTTGAGCCGGCTCATGGCCCATCTCAGAGAATGGCAGTTGACGGTGAAGAAATTTCCGTTGAACGTGAAATCTGCGTCTTCAAGATTCTTCTCATAAAGCTTAGACCCGTCGCGGATGGTGCCTATCAGCTCGTCATAGCCGTATCCGTAGTGCTCCGCCTCCTCCTTCGATATGAGAAAATCCCCGGGAATGTCGTTTTCGGTTATCGTTATGTCCGAATGGAGGAATATGCCGTTGACGGGCTCTGTGTCATATCCGTTCCCGGTGAGATATTCATCCCATATCTCATATGTGTATTTCGCGACATATGTTTCACTCTCTTTGTCCCAGAAATATTTGACCGGCTCACCGCCGTCCCTCGATTTTTCGTCGTCGCCGCTCACAAAATCACTTCTGTTGAACTCATTGCTCACTATGTTCATCATGCCGAGATCCATCGCCGATGTGACGTTCCAGCCGTCCGCCACCGTGACGTCCAGGGAATAGTCGCAAAGCTCCTGACCGTAATCGTTCGTCTCGTAACCCTTGGGTTTCGACACCTCTATGGTGAACGTCCTGCCTATCGCCTCCTCCGTAAAATCGAATGTGAAGCCGTCAACGGAGACATAGTCGTTTTCGGAAAGATTGAGGTCCGCGTTCAGAGACGAATCCTTCAGCGACACGCTTATATCCTTGTCAAAACCCGAGAAACTTCCAAGCTCCCCGGTGGATTTTACTTCCGCGAAAAATACGGGTTTGAACTCGAATCCGTTGTCGTCACCGACGAAGTATCCGTTCCCCTTGCCGTAGAAACTGTCCTCTGCCGCGCTGCCGGTATGTTCGTTCAGATTGGTGTTGTACGTTGACAAAAGTCCCGGCGCGTCATAGGAAAGAAAAGTCAGATCTGACCTGTAGTCGTCACCGACCTTCACCGTCATTACCTCTTCACTGTATTTCTGGGAAGGGATGCTCACCGAAATCCTGTATTCGCCTTTTTCCATCTCGCCGCCCTTTACCGCGGTTTCGTAAAGCCCGCTTGTGTTCAGGATGAAATCGGTGTCGTCCCTGATGTCTTTGTCGTCGATGTCGAATTCCGCGCGCCTCAGAGTTTCGGATGTGCCGTCGTCATACATCACATCAAGCGTCAAAGCCCCAAAATCGATGTCGGCCGTCGTGAGATAATAGACGTCCATGCCGCTGAGTGACACGGTGTCTATCCCGCTTTTTTTCGTTTTGCATCCGGTGAAAAAAAGCGTGCCGCATCCGCACACTAGGGACATCACCACAAGAAGCGACACCCCACCCCTCATAAATGAACGAGCCGTGTTCTTCATATTTTTATGTAACCTCTTCGAGAAAATTGTTCCGGATTTTTCCGGGCTTTCGGTCACAAAGGCACCCGCCCGGACGCGACCCGCGAAAAAAAACCGGCCACGCGTTCCATTATACAACATGCCGCCTAACCTTTCAAACCGAAAAGGGCACGCGGCCATCTATCCGACGCTTATTTGATTTCTGTCAGCCGATATCCCGGAAAAACGCCTTACGTCAGAAAGACAAGCCGCAGCGACTGACATAAAAAAAGGCGGCACCGGCAAAGGGACGCCGCGCTTTTAGCGTGCGGTCAGAGCCCGAGTCTTCCAAGAAGTTCCCCGGAGGGACAAAACGCGGGCGTGCCTATGGATCTTTTTCCCGTGAGCGAGTGAGTGTCGCTCCCGCCCGTGACCATAAGGCCGTATTTTTGGGCGAGAGAGATATAATACTCCGTGTCCCTTTCGGTGTGTGAGGAATAAACGGCCTCCATGGCGTCGAGTCCGCGCTCTTTGAGCCTTTCGAGAAGTTTTATCTTTTCAAGCTCGGAAAGGGCGATTCTGCCGGGATGCGCGAGAGACGATATGCCGCCCGCGGCGTGGACGATGTCTATGGTCTCCTCGGGACTGGGCCTCCCCCTGACGGAAAATCCCACGCAGCCAGCGTCCAGATACTTTCCGTAAAACTCGAATCTGTCGGAGGCATATCCCTTTTTCGCACCTGCCTCGGCTATATACATCGCGTGGATGGGCGAAAGCTCGCTTTTCCTTTCGGCCTCAACCTCCGCCATGGTGATGTGCACCCCCACCTTGTCAAGAAGGGCGAGTTTTTCCTCCGTTCTCTCCCTCGCGCCCCTGATGAGCCTCTGAAGAAAATCGACGTAAACTTTTGACTCCGTGTCGATGCCGTACGCGAGCATATGCACTTTCGTGTCTCCGTCATAAGCGGATACTTCCGTGCCTTTCACCGTGAAAAGACCTTCTCTTTCACACAAATCGACGAATTCCTCCGTCCCGGCGGTCGTGTCATGGTCCGTGAGCACGACAAAATCCACACCGTTCTCCTTTGCTTTTTTCACGGCTTCCTCCGGGGACTGGGTGCCGTCGGAGTAATACGTGTGCACGTGCATGTCAGCTTTAAGATCTCTCATTTTTTTATCCTCCCCCCCTCTATCTGGATTTTTGTGGCCTCTCTGCCGCAGAGCGCGCGGGAAGCGTGCGTGCAGGTTATTATCGTCTGCAACCCCTCCGTCTTTTCTATGAGTTTTTTCCGTCTCGGAAGGTCGAGCTCACTCAAAACATCGTCGAGTATGAGAACGGGCGCGTCTCCCGTCTCCTCCGCGAATATATCCACTTCAGCGAGAATGAGGGCAAGCGCCGCCGTCCTCGTCTGGCCCTGGGACGCAAAATTCTTGGCGTCCGAGCCGTTTATTACGATGCTTAGATCGTCGCGGTGCGGTCCCGCGCCCGTGAAGCCGAGTCTTATGTCCCTGTCATAGTTTCCGGAAAAATCTCCGTAGAGTTTTTTTTCAATGTCGGCCTCATCCCCGGTGTAATTTCTTTCGAGCCTAACGTCTAACTCCTCGGACCCCTCAGAAAGATACAGGTGGCATTTCTTCGCGGCGGGCGCGAGCCTTTCCATGAAACGCTGTCTCTCGAACGCCACCGTGGCGGCACTTTTGGAAAGCTGCGCGTCCCAGACGGGCAGAGTGTCGTATATGAGTTTCCGGTTTTCGTTTTTTAAAAGCGCGTTCCTCTGATCGAGTATCTTGCCGTAGCGCTGGAGCGCCAGGTAATATCTTCTGTTCATCTGTGATATTGCCACATTGAGAAAAGCCCGCCTTTCGTCCGGGCCGTCCTGTATGAGACGAAGCTCCCTCGGTGAAAAAAAGACGCAGCAGAGTTTCCCCAAAAGATCCGCGCTCCTCGATATTTTGTTGTGGTTTATGTATATCTCACGTCCCGTCTCTGTCACTTCGGCGGAAAGGATGACGCCGCCGTATCTCGCCGATACGTCCGCCTCCATTTTCGCCGCGGTCTCACCCATGCGGATAAGCTGTCTGTCGCGATGTGTCCTATGCGACGTCCCCGTGCAGAGGTAGTATATCGCCTCGACGCAGTTGGTCTTCCCCTGACCGTTTTTCCCACAGAGAACGTTCAGCCCTTCACCGAACCCGAATGTCTCCTCAGCATAATTTCTGAAGTTTTTGACAGACAAACTTTTTATGTGCATCTTTCACAAAACACTTTATTTTTCCGCCGCTTTGGCATATAATGTTTTCACCATCATTATAACAGACGACGCAAAAAAATCAAAGGAATAGCATCTCTATGGCGGACGGAAAAGAAACTGGAAACTACGATTTCATATACGGGCCCATAAAGGAACTCATGCGGGAAACCATAGGCGCCGTGGCCTTCACGACGTACATTGACAACCTGGTGCCCGTGAACGTCGAAGGGAGATACATCTTTTTGGAGTCCCCCTCGGAAACGCTGGCGGGCTACATCATGGAAAACCTCGGAGACAAAATCCGAGAGTGCATAATAAAAGCCGACGTGGGACCCTCTGACTTCCGCCTACTCATCAAAAGCGATGACGGGAAGGTCACGTCCATGGACGCAAAGGACGAAATTCCGGAACGGCCCAATCTCGATCCCAAATTCACTTTTGACTCCTACGTCGTCGGAAAGAACAACGAATTTGTCTACGCCGCGGCGGTAAGCGTCGCGGAAGAACCCGGCCTCAACTACAATCCCCTTTTTATATACGGCGGCACCGGGCTCGGCAAAACCCATCTCATGCAGGCTATCGCCCACAAAATAAGCGACGACAACCCCTCGTTCAAAATCATATACGTCACGTGCGAACAGTTCACGAACGAGATAATAGACTCCATGTTCCTCGGCCGCGGCAGTGAGGCGAGGGAGCGGGGAGCGAAAATCCGCCAGAAATACCGCAGCGCGGACATACTCCTCATAGACGACATACAATTTATCCAAAATAAAAAAGCCGTCCAGGAGGAGTTCTTCCACACATTCAATGAACTCGTGTCACACGGCAAGCAGATAGTCATAACATCGGACAGACCCCCAAAAGAGCTCACCGACCTCGAGGACAGGTTGCGCACGAGGTTCGCCGGAGGGCTTCTCGCCGACATCACCCCACCTTCGTATGAAACAAAGATAGCAATTCTCAGAAGGAAAGCTCTCGACAAAAGGGCGATTGTGCCCGACTCGGTGCTTGAATTTCTCGCCAACGACAGCGGTGACGACGTGAGGGCACTCGAAGGAAGACTGACGAAGGTTATTTTCGCCGCGAAACTCCACGAGGTGCCCATATCAATTGAGCTCGCCGAAGACGCGCTGAGCGAAGCGGTCCGCGGCGAAGACGACAACTCCCAAATTACCCCCGCGGACGTCATCAACTCGGTGAGCGCGTACTACAAAGTCGACAAAAAAGACATCGTCGGGAAATCCAAAAAGAAGGAAGTCGCCCTTCCCAGGCAGGTCTGCTGCTATCTCATGTGCGACCTCCTCTCCCTTCCTCTCATAGCGGTTGGCAAATCTCTCGGCGGAAGGGACCACACTACAATACTTTATTCGAGAAACAGAATAGAGGAGATGCTGAAGGTCAACGACAAAATAGCCAAAGACGTCGACGACATAAAGAACATGGTCCTCAAAAAATAACGCGGCGCCCGGTGACAAAACCGGGCAATTTATTCATGAAAGAGTTTTCCGAAGGACAATTTGATGTTTGCGTCATAGGCGCGGGCCATGCCGGGTGCGAGGCCGCTTTGGCGTGCGCGAGATGCGGCCAGAGTGTCGCCCTTCTCACTCTCAACCTCGATTCAATAGCCTTCATGGCGTGCAACCCCTCCGTGGGAGGCACGGGAAAAGGGCAGCTTGTCCGCGAAATAGACGCGCTCGGCGGAGAAATGGCCATGAACGCCGATGAAACGGCGCTCTCACTCCGCGTTCTCAACTCGTCAAAAGGGCCCGCCGTGAGAAGTCTTCGCTGCCAGTCAGACAAAGAGGCCTACCACGCCCGCATGAAGCACGTCTTGGAATACGAGAAAAACATCAGGATAATCCAGTGCGAAGCCGAAAAAATTCTGACAGACGGAGGAAAAGTCACCGGCGTTTTGACGACGTACGGCGGAGTGATAACCTGCGGCGCCGCCATTGTGGCGACCGGCGTGTACCTAAACTCCAGAACAATAACCGGCGAGGTCATATCGGAGAGCGGCCCTAACGGATTCATGAGGTCAACGCACCTTTCGGAAAACCTCGCGGCACTGGGCCACGTCATGAGACGCCTTAAAACCGGAACGCCCGCGAGAGTGCACTATCGCTCCATAGATCTCGAGAAATGCGTGAGACAGGACGGCGACGAGAATCTGTCCCCGTTTTCGTACATGTCGGAAGGCCCCGTCAAAAGCAAAATGCCGTGCCACCTCACGTCAACGAACGAACATACTCACGACATAATAAGAAACAACCTCGGAAGATCCCCCCTTTACAACGGCGTCATAGAGTCATCCGGACCTAGGTACTGTCCCTCCATAGAGAGCAAAGTGGTCAAATTCGGCGACAAGGAACACCACCAGGTGTTCATAGAGCCCGAAGGCGAGAATTCCGCGGAAGCCTACATCCAGGGCATGTCATCTTCCATGCCGCACGACGTTCAGGCGGAGATGTACAGGACGGTGCCGGGTCTTGAAAACGCCGAAATAATGCGCTACGCCTACGCGATAGAATACGACTGCATAGACGGGCTCGAAATATACCCCACGCTGGAATCAAAAAAAATCAAGGGTCTCTACTTCGCCGGCCAGATAAACGGCACGTCCGGATACGAGGAAGCCGCGGCGCAGGGACTCATGGCGGGAATAAACGCCTCCCTCGCGGTCAGGGGAAAGGACCCCGTCATACTCGGGCGCGACGAGGCGTACATAGGGGTCCTCATAGACGACATAACGACAAAGGGAAGCGAAGAGCCGTACCGCATAATGACCTCCCGCGCGGAATACCGCGTGAAGCTGAGGCAGGACAACGCCGACTTCCGTCTCACCGAGATTGGCCGCGGCGTAGGTCTCGTGACCGACGAAAGATATGAAAGATTCCTTGAAAGGAAGAGAAAATACGAGGAAGCCCAAAAGGAGCTCGAAGGAAGGATATCCCCCGCCGAAGCGGAAAAAACTCTTTCACTCCACGGCATGGACAGGCCCTCCGGCGGGCTGTCCTTTTCCGATCTCATAAGAAAGGGCGTTACGGCGGCTGAAATACAAAGCACCTACGGCATCCTCACGAACATTCCCGGGGACGTTCTTGAAACCGCGGAAATCGACATAAGGTACGAGGGATACATCAAAAGGTCGGACGAAGAGATTGAAAAAGCCAGAAGACTGGAAGAGAAAAAACTAAGTGAGGACATCGACTACTCAAAAATAGAGGGGCTGAGGCTCGAAGCGAGAGAAAAGCTCGACAAGGTCAAACCCGCGTCACTAGGTCAGGCGTCCAGGATATACGGCGTGAACCCCGCGGACATCGCCGTCCTCATGATATGGCTCTCGTCCCGGGGGAGAAAGAAATGAGCCTTCGCCGGGTCGCGAAGACGCTAAAAAAACAAATGAAAAACGAGGCCCCGGCCCCGCTTTTTTTATGTTACGCCTCGGCGTCATCTTCCCGATGTCTCTATGTAGCCTTTCAGAAGCCCGACGTCCTCTTCGCCTGGGAGAGCTTCAAGCCGGAACCTCCAGTTTCCGGACGCCGTGGACGGATGGTTCATGCGGCACGAATTGCCTAAAACCAGCCAGTCCTGCACGGGAAGCACCGCAATGCGGGATTTGACGGACAGCGTCACGAGACAAAGCTCTCTGACAAGCGTAACCTTGTCCTTTTTGGGATCTTTCGGAAGGCCCTGTTTTTTCACTGTCGCTTTGAGCTCCTTCACGAAGGCACTCAAAACCTCGCCGCTCATGCCGTCCAGAAAACCGAGCGCGGTGTCATTATCATGGGTTCCCGTGTACGAGACGGTGTTCTCCCCTATGTATCTCGGCAGATATTCGTTTTTTGGGTCCCCGTCAAAGGCGAACATCAAAACCTTCATCCTCGGAAAGCCCGTCTTTTTGAGAAGTCTTATGACGCCTTCGTCTATGAGGCCCAAATCCTCTGCTATGACCCTAAGTCCGCCGCAGCGTTTTTCCGCGGCGGAGAGCATCTCATATCCCGGGGCCTTCCGCCATTCCCCCTCTCTCGCGTTCACGGCTAGCGCGGGTATGGCGTAAAACTGGTCCAGACCCCTGAAATGGTCTATCCTGACTATGTCGTAGAGCTTCTGCGCGTCGCCGATGCGCTTTGACCACCATGCGAAACCGTCTTTTTTCATGCTCTCCCAGTTATAGAGCGGGTTTCCCCAAAACTGTCCGTCCTCGGAAAAATAATCGGGCGGGACGCCAGCAAGACCCGTGGGAGAAAGATTTTCGTCAAGTTCGAAAAGCCCGGGATTTGCCCAGACGTCCGACGAGTCATACGCCACATAAAGCGGAATGTCACCTATTATCTGTATGCCGAGCCCGTTTACGTGCTTTTTGAGGGCCATCCATTCCGACTCGAACTCGTACTGCAAAAACTCCCAGAAGAGATATTCGGAAATATTGTCCTCTTTGAATCTGGAAAGCGCTTTTTCATCGCGACGTTTGTACTCCTCGGGGAAGCGGTCGAATGTGCAGCCGTAAACCGTTTTGAGGGACATGAAGAGCGCGTAGTCGTCAAAGCGTCCTTCGTCCACGAACGAAGAAAATGCGGAATCTTTGGTGTTAAACCTTGAAAACGCCTTTCTGAGCGTGGGGTACCTTCTCTCATACAGCGCGCCGAAGTCTATGTTTCCGGGCGCCATCTCCGCCTCTCTGAGCTCGGCTTTCGTCAGAAGCCCGTCCCCGCACAGTTTTTCCAGGTCTATGAAATAAGGATTCCCCGACCCGCAGCACGCGGACTGGTAGGGACTGTCTCCGTACGTCGTCTGGACGAGCGGAAGAACCTGCCAGTATTTGACGTTCGCCTTCGCCAAAACGCCGGCGAAATCGTACGCCTCCTTACCTAGGGATCCTATTCCGTATTTGTTCGGCAGCGAGGATATGTGACATAGTATCCCGGCTCCTCTTTCAAACGTCTCAGCCCTCATCGCAAGTCTCAGCCTTTCAAAAGATTTTTTATCCTCTCCACCGCTTTTTTGGTGTTTTCCTCCGAACCGAACGCCGTGAGACGGAAAAACCCCTCCCCGTTTTTGCCGAATCCCGCGCCCGGGGTACCAACGACGTTCGCGTTTTCCAGAAGATAATCGAAAAACTCCCAGCTTCCCATTCCGCCGGGACACTTGAACCACACATAAGGCGAATTTTTGCCGCCCGTGTAGAATATGCCGAGCTCGTCAAGAGCGTCCGACATGACGGCCGCGTTTCTCTGGTACACGGCTATGTTCTTTCTGCACTGCGCGACACCCTCGGCAGAGTACGCCGCCCAAGCCATGCGCTGCTGGATGTAGCTCGTGCCGTTGTATTTCGTGGACTGTCTCCTCTGCCACATTTTGGCGAATTTCCCGCCACAAAGCTCGTCGGGCACGACCGTGTACCCACAGCGCGTTCCGGTAAAGCCCGCCGTTTTTGAAAATGAGCAAAGCTCGACCGCGCATGTCCTCGCCCCTTCAACGGCGAATATGGACCTCGGCACGTCCGCGTCGGTTATGAACGCCTCATACGCGCTGTCATAAATTATGACGGCGCCAAGCCCGTTGGCGTAGTCGACCCATTCTTTAAGCTGCCCGCGCGTCATGGCCGAACCTGTGGGATTGTTCGGCGAACAGAGGTATATTATGTCGCATTTGACTTTTTTGTCGGGGAGCGGCGCGAACCCGTTTTCTTCCGTCGCGTCGATGAAGATGACGTCTCTTCCCGACATTATGTTGCTGTCGAGGTACACGGGGTACACGGGGTCGGGAATGAGCACGGTGTTTTTGTCGTCGAACATGTCGACTATGTTCCCGCAGTCGCTCTTGGCGCCGTCGGAGACGTGAATCTCGTGAGATGCGACACGCACGCCGAAAGACGAGTAATAATCGGATATCGCCTCTCTCAGAAATTCATACCCCTGGCTGTCGGGTGAATATCCCCTGAAGGTTTCGGCCGCCCCCATTTCTTTCACGGCTTTAACCCCCGCGTCAACGACGCACGGTGCGAGGGGAAGCGTGACATCGCCTATGCCGAGCCTTATGACATCGGCGCCGGGGTGCTCCGCCTTGTATTTGTCCACCCTTTTGGCTATCTCAACGAAAAGGTAGCTCTCCTCTATGTTGTCGTAATTTTTGTTGAGTTTCATGTCGCGTCCTCCGATTTGCGACGTGCGTCATAACTTAGCGCCGCGCGAATGAACTCCCTGAAAAGCGGATGGGCTTTCTGAGGGCGCGACTTGAACTCGGGATGGAACTGCACGCCTATGAAAAAGTCGTTTTGCGGAATCTCTATGGCCTCCACGAGGTTCCTCTCGGGATTCACACCGCCGACCTTGACGCCGGCCCTGTCGAATTCGTCGATGTAGTCGTTGTTGAACTCATACCTGTGTCTGTGACGCTCGGAAATATGCTCAGCCCCGTATATCGACATCATGAGCTCACCCTTGACGTCGCAGGGACACGCGCCGAGACGCATCGTGCCGCCCATCCTCACGCCTCTCTGGTCCGGCATTATGTCTATGACGTTGTGTCTCGTGTTGGGATCGAGTTCCGTGGAGTTCGCGTCGCCGTATCCCAGAAGATGTCTCGCGGCCTCTATGACCGCTATCTGCATGCCGAGGCAGATGCCGAGATACGGAATGTTGTTTTCCCTCGCGTACCTCGCGCAGACCATCATGCCTTCGGTGCCGCGGTTGCCGAATCCCCCGGGGACAAGTATGCCGTCCGGGTCTTTGAGAAGTTTGGCGACATTCTCGTCATTCACCCTGTCGGTGTTCACCCAGATTATTTCGACCTCCGCCCTATTCTCGAAGCCGGCATGCGTCAGCGCCTCACACACCGAAAGGTAGGAATCGTGCAGCTTCACGTATTTGCCGCAGAGAGCTATTCTCACCTTCTTGTCCCTCGAATGCGCATTTTCCAGCATTTTGTTCCATTCGGTGAGATCTATCTCTTTAGGATCGAGATGAAGTTTTCTGCAGACAATTTCGGAAAGATTGCTGTTTTCCAGCATTATGGGACATTCGTAGAGGAGCGGCATCGTCAGATTGTCTATGACGCACTCCATGTCCACGTTGCAGAACATCGCTATTTTGTCTTTGAGGTCCTGCGAGAGCGGTTTTTCCGAACGCGTGATTATTATGTCCGGGTTAATTCCCATCTCCTGCAGCTCTTTGACGGAGTGCTGAGTAGGTTTCGTCTTGAACTCGTTGCTTCCCTGAATGTATGGCACGAGTGTGACATGCACATAACAGCAGTTGTCCCTCTCCTCTCTTCCTATCTGTCTTATCGCTTCAATGAAGGGCTGACCCTCTATGTCACCTATGGTTCCGCCTATTTCGGTTATAACGATGTCGGCCCCGCTCTCCGCCGCGACATTCTTTATGAATGACTTTATCTCATTGGTGATGTGTGGAATGACCTGTATGGTCTGGCCCTGGTATTTCCCCTTTCTCTCGTCGTCTATGACGTTCCAGTAAACCTTGCCCGCGGTGATGTTTGCGTATTTCGTGAGATTCTCGTCCGTGAACCTCTCATAGTGGCCGAGGTCAAGGTCGGTTTCTATGCCGTCCTCCGTCACGAATACCTCTCCGTGCTGAATGGGGTTCATGGTTCCCGGGTCAAAATTAAGATAAGGGTCGAGTTTTTGGGACGCCACCTTGTATCCCCTGCATTTGAGAAGTCTCCCAAGGGAGGCCGCCGTTATTCCCTTTCCAAGCCCCGACACGACTCCGCCGGTCACAAACACATACTTTGCCATAACTCCTCCCCAATTTTTCTGTGTAAAATCAACATGTTTAATTTTATCACAACCCGGCCCCGGATGCAATTCTATCGGAAGATTTTGCCTTTGTTTTTTTCAAAAAATACAATATGTGGGCCGCCGTGCGTTTTGACGCCACGTCTCCGGGCCGCGCCGTTCCAATCTTTGTGAGGACGTGAAAAACCTCCCAAAAACCACCCGTGTCTTTTTGTGATTTTTTAACATCCAAAGATGTTAAGTTCATCGAATTCACGATTTTTGATCAAAAATTCATGTTAATTTGTTCAAAAGTAACAGAAAATACGAATTTAAAAAAATTTTCTTTGTGATTGACTCACAAAATCCGGC
>JAJQAJ010000028.1 GCA_021203865.1 Clostridia bacterium | reverse complement strand
AGAAGAAAAAGGGGAGGAGACGTACCTTTACTCTGATTACCGCTATTATGTTCCCAAAGATGAAAAAAGCCTCACATTATACCGGTACAGTTACGAGCTGGATGAGGGGGAAGAGTGGCAGAGCAAGATAAAAGAGGACGTTTCTTATTCAGACTCCAGCTACAAGGAATACTCCAGCCTTTCCGAAAGAACTTATTTGAGTTACTACTATGGGGAAACCGCGTGGACGACCGTGGATGATTTGAAAGACTGGCTCGGCGACGGCAGTCTGGAGGTGAAGAAAAAAAACAAGGAGACAGTTTACAAAATTACCGAGACCGAGGAAGAGAAAACCAGCGGGACTGAAGGCGGCGAAAAATATTCCTACGGGGAAAAGATAACTTACGTTCTCGAATTTCACGTAAACTCGAAAGGTTATGTGACTGAATACACGGAGACGGGGACGTACTCGGAAGAGGGGACGGAAGGAGAGGACAGCTGGTCAGAAGAGGTGACATGGTCCGACAATTACACGATTTCGTATAGCTTCGACGACAAGCTAAAACTCGCTGAAAAAGAAATGGAGGAATACACAGAGAAATAAAAAACGTCTCGGATTGAGAGGGCGATGAACCCTCTTTTTTTTTCGCCGCCTTTCAATTTTTGGCCGTGGCGGCTCATCTCCGCCATAGAAGTTTCCTTTTGTGGAAAAAATTAAAACGTAAAAACACATTCGTGGGGCGGGAAATTTGCGGGATGTGACCTGAAAATTAAGATGGTTTTATGGCGTGGTTTTCGGGTTGATGTCTGATTTTCCAAAGGGCCGCCGCGTGTTTAATATGGCGACGGGCAGAAACTTACGAACGTAAAACATACGTTCATGTATTGTGTTTTGCAGGGGGGTATGCTATAATCTTTGGGAAACAAGCGAAGGCGGAGGACATATGGACCCGAAATACAAGCGAATACTCATTAAACTTTCCGGCGAGGCGCTGGCAGGCTCCGAGGGACACGGACTCAATGAAAACGTCATAGCGAAGGTCGTTGACCAGCTCGCCGAGGTTCACGGCATGGGCGTCCAGATAGGCCTCGTCATAGGCGGGGGAAACTTCTGGCGAGGAAGGGACGGCAAAAACATGGACAGGACGACGGCCGACCATATGGGCATGCTCGCCACGGTCATGAATTCGCTCGCCATGATGGACGCGCTGGAAAAGAGAGGTGTTTCGACGAGAGTTCAGACCGCGCTGACAATGACAAACGTCGCTGAGCCGTACATCCTCAGAAAAGCCATAAACCACTTCGAAAAGGGACGGATAGTCATCATGGCCTGCGGCACCGGAAACCCGTACTGCTCGACAGACACTGCCGCGGCGCTGAGAGCGTGCGAAATACAGGCTGACGTTCTCATGATGGCGAAAAACATCGACGGCATCTATGATTCCGACCCGAGGACCAACCCCGACGCCAAAAAATACGAGCACATAAATTATCTGGACATAATAAAGAACGACATAAAGGCCATGGACGCGACGGCCGCCACTATGTGTATGGAAAACGACATTCCCGTTCTGGCGTTCGGACTGGATGAGGAAAACTCCATAGTCCGCGTGGTGTGCGGAGAGAGAATGGGCACTGTCATAGACAACAACTGAAAAGGAGCAACACCATGGAAAAAGAAGAACTCGATCTCATAATAATGGAGCTTGAAGACAAGCTCGGAAAGACGCTGAGCGTTCTCAAAGAAGAATACTCCGGCATCCGCGCGGGGAGGGCCAATCCGCACGTCCTCGACAAGGTCACCGTCAGTTATTACGGTGAGGAGACACCCATAAACCAGACCTGCAACATTTCCGTTCAAGAGGGGAGATGTCTCGTTCTGACTCCGTGGGACACATCTCTTCTCAAAAACCTTGAAAGAGCGGTTCTCGCCTCCGGCGTGGGCATAACGCCCACGAACGACGGCAAGGTGATAAGGCTGGTTTTTCCCGAGCTCACCGAGGAGCGAAGGATAGAGCTCACCAGGAAGACAAAGAAGATGGGCGAAGACGCCAAAGTTGCGTCGAGGAACGTTCGCCGCGAGATTCTGGAGCAGTTCAAAAAGCTCAAAACCGACAAAGAGATTTCTGAGGACGAGTACTCCTCATATGAGAAGGAAGTGGAAAAGATCGTCACCGAGGCGATAGCCAAAATTGACGAAGAGGTCGCTCTCAAAGAGAAGGACCTCATGACTGTGTGACATGGAAGGACAAGAAACACCCTCGCACGTCGCTGTCATCATGGACGGAAACGGGCGCTGGGCGAAAAAGCGTCTTCTCCCCCGGGCCATGGGGCACGCGGCCGGAATGAGGACTTTCAGAAAATTAGCCGTGCATGCGAAAGCGGTGGGGGTGAAATACCTCACCGTTTATGCGCTGTCCACGGAGAACATGTCAAGACCCAAAAGTGAGCTCGACGCGCTTTTTGGTCTTCTGCGCCAGTATTTCACTGAATACATCCCGGAGCTGGAAGAGAACGGAGTCAGGATAAATGTCATAGGCGATCTTTCCGTGTTCCCGGATGACATCCGAGATCTTGTCCGGGACGGTGTGGAGAGGACGGCGCGGTTTGACGCTCTCACGCTGACCATGGCCTTGAACTACGGCGGGAGGGATGAGATAGTCAGAGCCGCGAAAAGAGCGGCCGAACTCGGCGTGGAACTCAACGAGAAGACGTTTTCCGCGCTTCTTGACACGGGCGGTCTCCCCGATCCCGACCTTGTCATACGCACCGGAGGCGAGGTCAGAGTGTCCAATTTCCTTTTGTGGCAGGGTGCGTATTCCGAGTATTATTTCACTGACGTATATTTCCCCGACTTTGATGAGGCGGAGTTTGACAAGGCACTCGAAAGCTATGCGAGAAGGGACAGAAGATACGGCAAAATCAAAAAAGAGTAGGACTTAACGTGAAGACTAGAACGATTACGGGCGTGTGCTATGTCGCGGTAATAATAGGGCTCGTTGTGCTCAAATGGCTGGTTCCCGACTGGGGGGCCATAGGTTTCGACGTCCTTTTTTGCGCGATTGCCGTTTTAGGGTGTTTTGAATTCATCCGTGCGGCCAAAGTTTTCACGGGTCCCCAGAAGATAATCACTTATTTTTACTGCGCGGCCGCCATTCCGCTTTACGCCGTTCTCGCCTATCTGAGAACTCCCGCGGACGTCGTCCCGAGTTACGCGCCGGTATTCGCGTCTCTCATTCTTTTCGGGCTCTGCGCGCTCGTTTCGGCTGTTGTCTTTGTCATAAGTTTCGACAGCGCCTCGGCGGCGTCTTTGGGCTGGTCTTATCTTGCGATGCTCTATTGCGGGGTTTTGCCGCTCTGTCTTTCCGCTTTGAACCATCTGGGTGATAACTCGACCTTCGCCATAATATATCTTTTCGTTGAAGTCATGCTCACCGATTCGTGCGCCTATCTTTTGGGGATGGCGCTCCACAAAAAACTGCCAAAAAAGATGGCGCCCAAGGTCAGCCCCAACAAGACGCTCATAGGCGGGCTGGGCGGGATAATCGGTGCCGTTGCGGGCGGTGTCGCATGCTATTATGTGTTCGCGTACTGGCTGGACATTTTTACGTATACGTGGTCTTTTCCCGCTGTGGCCCTCATCATACTTTTCTCGGCCGTTTTAGGCTTCGTCATCCAGGCGGGGGACCTTTTCGAGAGCGCGATAAAGCGAAAGTGTGGGGTAAAGGACATGGGCAGGCTTCTTCCGGGACACGGAGGAGTTCTTGACCGGTTCGACAGCATGCTCTTTACGTCGCCCGTCATATACCTCATGTTTCTTTTGATAGCGCTGTTCATATGAACGCGGGAAGGCGGCGCGGGCCGTCAAAATTTTTTTGCGGAGGTTTTCGCGGTGAAAAAAATCACCCTGATAGGCTCCACGGGGTCAATAGGCAGACAGGTTTTGTCTGTCTGCGAAAAACACCCGGACGAATTCAAAATCGAAGCGATGTGCGCGGGCAGTGATTCCCGGCTCTTCGCAAAGCAGCGAGAAAAGTTCGCGCCTTCCCGGGCCGTCGCGTGCGACGGTGGTTCCCAAAGCCATGAGGATGCCCTGGCACTTTGCGGGCTCGATGACGTTGACACCGTGGTGGTGGCGTGTCCGGGCTTCGTCGGCCTTGAATATTCGCTCGCGGCGGTGAAGGCGAAAAAGAGGCTCGCTCTCGCGAACAAGGAAACTTTGGTCTGCGGTGGGGACCTTGTCATGTCCATGGCGAAGAAGGGACAGGTAATTCCCGTTGACAGCGAGCATTCCGCCATATGGCAGTGTTTAGGCTATGACACCGGGGCAAATTTCCGAAGGTTAATTTTAACCGCGAGCGGAGGACCGTTTCTCGGGAAAAGCTATGAGTCCCTGAAAGACGTCACGCCGGAAGAGGCTTTAAGGCATCCCACGTGGAAGATGGGTGACAAAATCACTGTCGACAGCGCGACGCTTCTCAACAAGGCGTATGAAATCGCGGAGGCGCACTATCTTTTCGGTGCGCCTTATGAAAAAATATCCGCCGTCATCCATCCCCAGAGCGTCGTCCATTCCATAGTTGAGTTTGACGACGGCTCGTGTCTCGCGCAGCTCGCGAGGCCCGACATGGAGCTTTGCATAATCAAGGCTCTCTCCTATCCGGAAACTTTTGTGAGGGATGAGGGCACGCTCGATTTTTCCGAGGCGATGTCCTTTGACTTCCGGCCGCTGGTGGAAGGGATGTACCCCTGCTTCGATTTCGCGATGAGATGTGTCAAAGCGGGTGGTGTGCTTTCCACGGTTCTGAACGCCGCGTCCGAGGTTGCCGTTGACGCGTATCTTCGCGGGGAAATAAGATTTACGGACATTCTCCTTGTCGAAGAGGCCACGACAGACTCGTTCACGGAGTCGGGCGCAGAGGTCAGCTACAAAGTGCTGCGCGCCACGGACGAGCTCGCCAGGAAGGCCGCGAGGCGTGTGATTGAACGCGTCTCCGAAAAATAATAAACGGGGCTCATCCAATGCTTCTCGCTTCATCCTCCACATGGAACATCATTTGGTCGCTTCTCGTCGCAATCGCCGTGCTCTTGGTGATGATCACGGTGCATGAGGCGGGACATTTCGCCGCGGGAAAAATTCTTGGTTTTACCGTTGAAGAGTTCGCCGTGGGGTTCGGACCGGCCGTTCTCAAAATCAAAAATCGGACGAGCGGGCTGTTCTCTTTAAGACTAATACCTCTGGGGGGATACTGTTCCTTCTATGACGGCGAGGACAGGGCCGAAAATAAAAAAAAGGTGAAGGACGCCGAGAGCGGAAGTGAGCCGGAGGCGGCGTCTTTTGACGAGGCGGGCGGAGAAAATGGTGCCTCGTCCCGCGCAGAACGCGCCGCGGAGGCGGAAAGAGGCTCCCTCGCTGCGGCGGCCGTGGCCGCGTATTCCGACATCGCGCCGTGGAGGAGGATAATACTTTTATTTTCCGGTGTCTTCGTGAACTACATCCTTTCCATAATAATAATAATCGTCATGTTTCTCGCGTGCGGGAGGTGCTGTTACTGTGTGGAAAGCGCGGAGCCGCTCATCCCGGGAAATGAAGCTTTTGCCGAAAATGTCTTAAAGGACGGCGACATCATTGTCAAGGCGGAGGGGAAAAACATATTCGTCGCCACCGACCTTGTGTCTGTTCTGGACGGCAAAAAAGCCGGCGACTGGGTGAGATTCACGGTCATTGACGCCGGCGGCGAGACGGTCGAGCGGAGCGTGTTCCTGTACAGCGACTGCGACATAGCGAATTCAACCGAACTTTACAAGATGTGGGACGCCCTCGGCATAAACGAACTCGGGTCCGCGTACTGGCGCATGGGCGCGGGGTTATCGATAGGGCAGAGCTTTTCCTATTCATACAGGCTTGCTGGGGCGATGTTCAAACTGGTGGGCGAACTTCTGACGGGGAAACTCGGCTTCGCCTCATTGGAAGGTCCCAGCACCATATCCGACATTTCCGGCGGGAACGCCGTCGAAAGCTGGGCGGGATTTCTTATGGTCTGTGCGTATCTCGGTGTGAATCTCGCCGTGTTCAATCTTTTGCCCATACCGTCGCTTGACGGCAGCGGGATAGTCTTTTGTGTCATAGAGTGGATTTCAAAGAAGAAACTTCCGCGGAAAGCGGAATACATCATAAACACGGTGGGTTTCATCCTTGTGATAGGCCTCGCCGTGCTGATAGACATACTGGCTTTCGTCTAAGAAGAGGAGAAATTGTTATGAGATGTGATTTTTACGCGTACATGGACAGGATGAAGTACATCAAGCGTTGGCAGCTCATGCGCTCGGTGAGCGACGAGAACATCATGGAACACTCCCAGCAGGTCACCATGTTCGCCCACGCGCTGGCGCTGATAAACCACAAGGTGTTCGGGGGTGACGTTGACGCGGAAAAATGTGTGCTTTACGCGCTGTATCATGAATGCGGTGAGGTCGTGACGGGCGACCTTCCCACACCCATAAAATATTATAACAACAACATAACCGGCGCGTATAAGGACGTCGAAGCCGTGGCGTGCGACATGCTTTTAAAAGTTTTACCGGATGAGATGAGCGGCGAGCTTTCTTCGTACATGAAGCCCGACACCAAGTGTTATGAATACAAACTCATGAAGGCGGCGGACAGGCTCGCTGCCTACGTCAAATGCCTTGAGGAGATTCGATGCGGGAATAACGAATTTCAGAAAGCCAGGGTCTCCATAGAGGATGACCTGAAATCCCGGGCCCTTCCCGAGGTCGGATATTTCATGGATACTTTCATTCCGGGATTTTTGTGCACGCTTGACGAACTCCAGGAGCTTTAAAAAAGGCCCCGCTTTGCGGGGTCGAATTTTTAAAAAATATAATACGCAGGAGGCACGCTCCTGCGTAATTTCATCATTATTAAATTTTTTCTTTTGGGATCATCCCCCGGACGATTGCATAATGCATTTGGCGCTGTGGCCCGGCGGCATCTTTTTGCCGCAACCATTCAAATCATCCTACGGGTCAGATCCTAACCTCTAAAACATCCATTGGTCTGCCCTCCTTACTCACCTTCTGCTCTGGAAAATGTAGAACCAATCATAATTCTATACCTCCCCGCATTTAGTTTATTTGGTACCAAGAATGCTGTAATCCATCACTTCGGCCTACTTTAAGGTGCTAGTTAAGGCCCTACCTTTAAAGTTTTCATGGGGAGTTTACCTCCTTGGTCGTATTTGCTCGGAAATTCTTTAACACAATCATATTACGTCACCTCCTCGCAAGTTAATGGATATATGTCAACGGCGGTCACCCGCCCGGAGAAAAGTAGCAGCGGTTCTTCTATCCCGCTCACCGCCAAAGCGGTATCAGTAAATCATCTCAATTTACCTCGTAAAATGTTGCGCGCTAACATTTTTTGTAATCTACTTTCATTTGGTACCCTTATTATAGCAAGCCGATTTTGGTTGTCAATACCAAAAAACAAAAATTTTTAAAAAATTTTTTTTCGGGCAAAACCTAAGGTCTCGACCTCGGAAAATAGCCGTAGCGCCAATGCGGAGGTGCCGGGGTCAAAGGTCCTGTCTTAATACATATTATAGTAATATATAGTAATATATAGTAAGAGCGCGCGAGATGATGTTCGCAGATGTTTTTATGTTTTCGTAGTAATGGTTGTGAATTTTTCTAAACGCGGTTGATGTGATGGCTTTCTTCATTATTCCCGCGAGTTTAATCTAGAAGGCATCGCGGAATCTTAAACCTGTAGGTTTTTCCTCCTGGTTTTTTTAGTGTTTTTTCGCGGTCATTGTTTCACAACGCCGGCTATGTGTGCCGCCGATGCCGCGTCTTCCATTGTTAGGCGAGCTTCTCGTTGAATTTTTGTCATACCGGGAGGATTAAAAAAACATTCTGAAGGGCTCATTTTTCTTTTTTTGTTTTCGGCATAAAAAATCATTTTCGCCATCGAAAAATCGTTTTTTCATCTTTGCCGCCGAGCCATAGTAAATGTGGAAGAAAATTAATTTAATCGTGAAAAAAACTATCCCTCACTTTTAATAACCTGAAATTTTAAAAATCGTGAGCATCGTGGTAAAAGGCTCAGATATCGCGGGCAAAAACAATGAATCCCATAGATCTTGAACTTTCATATTTTTTTCGCGTTATTGAAATCTATGATGAAAACGTAACCTCATGGTTGTTTCAGACGCGTTCCGGGGCCGCCGGGTGCGCCGCCATGATGATTCGCCTATCGGAAATCTTCTCTTTTGCGGGGGCCATAAAAAAGGGTTGGTATTGACTTTACTTGCCCTCTATGATATGATTTTTTGGGTTTAATCCAAAAAAACCGCAGTGTCAGGAAGGGGATTTATGATAAACAGAGAGGCGTTGTTCAGCGATGAGACCGAACTATTCAAGACACCCTATGAACCGCTTCGGGGAGACAAAGTGACTGTCCGCCTGAGGACTTTGAAAGGCGACGTCATAAAGGCCTACTGCATCGTCAATGGCGAAGAGGCGCTCATGAAGAAGGCGGAGACGGACGAGAATTTCGACTACTACACATACTCTTTCAGGTGCGCGTCCGACCCCGTGTCGTATTATTTTGTGGTGTTTGACGACGAGGACAGGGTGTACGTCAACAAACTTGGGCCCGTCGAGAACAGTCAGCCGGAATATTCCTTCAAGGTCTATCCGGGATTCAACGTTCCGGACTGGGCGAAAGGCGCGGTGTACTACCAGATTTTCACGGACAGATTCTGCAACGGCTGTGAAGAGAATGATGTGGAGGATAACGAGTACTATTATACCGGCGGACATGTGAGGAAGATTTGGGACTGGTACAAGACCCCGGATCCCGTGGATGTCAATTGCTTCTATGGCGGAGACCTTCAGGGCGTGAGGGAAAAGCTCGATTATCTTCAAGATCTCGGCGTTGAGGTCATATATTTCAATCCTCTTTTCGTGTCGCCTTCAAACCACAAATATGACACGCAGGATTATGACTACATCGACCCGCATTTCGCCGTCATAAAAGAAGATGTTGACCATCACATGCAGGACTGGGAGCATCATAACGGCTATGCCGCGAAGTACATAAAGAGGGTGACCTCAAAAAAGAACCTTGAGGAGAGCAACAGATATTTCGCGGAGCTTGTCGAAGAGATTCATTCAAGGGGCATGAAGGTCGTCATGGACGGCGTGTTCGACCACTGCGGTTCTTTTAACAAGTGGATGGACAAAGAGGGCATATACCTTAAAAAGAAGGGCTACCCCGACGGGGCGTTCCAGTCGCTTGAAAGTCCGTACAGAAATTATTTCAAATTCAAGGACAGCGACAGGGCGGACAGTGAATATGACGGCTGGTGGGGATATGTCACGATGCCCAAAATATACTACGAAAACAGCCCCGAGGTCGTCGACGCGATAATGAAAATCGCGACGAAGTGGCTCAAATCCCCGTATGGCTGTGACGGTTGGAGGCTTGACGTTGCCGCTGACATAGGTTACAGCACCGAATATAACCATGAGTTCTGGAAAGAGTTCAGAAAGAAGGTGAGGAGGGCGAACAAAGACGCCGTCATTTTCGCCGAACACTACGGTGACGTCACGCCATGGTTTGACGGCGAGGAGTGGGATTCCATAATGAACTATGACGCGTTCATGGAACCCGTCACGTGGTTTCTGACCGGCATGGAAAAACACAGCGAGGAGTACAACGAAGGACGTTTAAATGACGGGAACCTCTTTTTTGATTCGATGCTCTTCAACATGAGCAAGTTTCCTCGGCCCGCTCTGGATTCCGCCTTAAACCAGCTCTCGAACCATGACCATTCGAGGTTTATGACGAGGACCAACAGGACGGTGGGAACACTGGAAAAGAGCGGCGCCGAGGCCGCCGGTATAGGCGTTGATGAGCGTGTTTTCAAGCTCGGGGTCATGATCCAGATGACGTGGCCCGGGGCGCCCGGGATATACTATGGTGACGAGGCCGGCCTGGTCGGATGGACCGACCCCGACAACAGGAGGACCTATCCTTGGGGACGGGAAAACAAAGAACTCATCGAGTTCCACAAAAATCTTATATTGCTGAGGAAGAGGCTTTCATGCCTCAGGAAAGGGTCTGTCAAAAAACTGGACGCCGGTAACGGATACATAACCTACGGCAGGTTTGACGCCAATGACTGCTGCATAGTCGTAATAAACAACACCGACAATGACATCGCGCTCAACATTCCCGTGTGGGAGCTGGGGATAACCTGGGAAAACCAGGTGACGCTTCTTTTTGACAGCGCGAGCGAGAAAAACATCAAGCCGGAAAAGTTTGAGTTAAAGTACGGGAGGCTTCTCGTCGAACTCAAAGCCAGATCCGGGAAGATATACGGCAAAAAATTCAAAGAAGAATAACATTCGGGGGAAACATCAATGGAGAAGGAAAACAGGTTTTTCGGAGAGCTAGACAGGTACCTCTTCCACCATGGAACGCACTACGAGCTCTACGAAAAGATGGGCGCTCACATCCGTGAGATAAACGGTGTGCGCGGCGTGCATTTCGTCGTCTGGGCGCCCAACGCGCGGGCAATCTGTGTCGTTTCGGACGGCAACGGATGGACACCCTGGCGCGACGTGATGGAGAAGGTCGACGACTGCATATGGGAACTTTTCGTACCCGGGATGTGCGAAGGGGTCAAATACAAGTACCACATCGTCCAGGCGGACGGTACCCATGTTCTGAAGGCCGACCCCTACGGCAACGCATGCGAACTCCGTCCTGCGAACGCATCTGTCGTCACAAATCTCAACAATTACGAATGGCATGATGAGGACTGGAGAAATCAAAGGCATGGTGAAAACTTCCTCGAAAAGCCCATGGCCGTCTATGAGGTCCATCCCGGCAGCTGGAAGAAGGACTGGAACAAGTGGGATGAGGACAAGTTCTACGATTACAGGAGACTCGCGCACGAACTCGCCGAGTACGTTGAATACATGGGCTACACGCACGTCGAACTCATGGGGATAAGCGAATACCCCTTTGACGGGTCGTGGGGATACCAGGTGACCGGTTATTTCGCTCCCACGTCGAGATACGGCTCTCCCGAGGATTTCATGTACTTTGTCGACTACATGCATCAGCACAACATCGGCGTCATCCTTGACTGGGTGCCCGCCCATTTCCCCAAGGACGAGTTTGGTCTCGCGAGGTTTGACGGCACGCCGCTTTACGAGTACACCGACCCGCTGAGGGCGGAATATCCGCAGTGGGGGACATACGCGTTTGACCTCGGACGTCCTGAGGTTTCTAATTTCCTCATAGCCTCGGCGTTTTTCTGGGTGAACAAATTCCATGTTGACGCGCTTCGCGCTGACGCCGTCGCGGCGATGCTCTACAATAGCTTCGGAAGGGAGCAGTGGCGTCCCAACAAATACGGGAACGACTTCAACCTCGAAAGTTTTGAGTTCTTCCGCCACCTCAACACCGTATTGAGACAGCGCACTGACGCGTTCATCATCGCGGAGGATTCGTCCATCGTGTCCGGGGTCACCGCCCCCGCGAAGGACGACGGCCTAGGGTTCGGACTCAAATGGGACATGGGCTGGATGAACGACACCATCCGTTATTACAACGAGCCCTCAATTTACAGAAGATACGTGCATCATCTCATGACCGGTACGTTTGACTACGTCTTTTTGGAAAACTACATTCTTGTCCTTTCCCACGACGAGGTCGTGCACGGCAAAGGCACGATGTTCAACAAGATGAGTGGCAGCCATCAGGACAAAATCGGAAGCCTCAAAACCTGCTACACGATGATGTTCGGACATCCCGGTAAGAAACTTCTCTTCATGGGACAGGACTTCGGACAGGAGGCCGAGTGGGACTACAAAGGCGAGCTGCAGTGGTACCTTTGCGATGACCCCGGCCACCGCGACATAATGAACTGTTACAGAAATCTCCTCCGCATATATAAGACATATCCCGTTTTGCACAACGACACGGGAAGGGCGAACGTCTTTGAGTGGATAAACAGCGGTGACTACCTCCGCAACATCTTCTCGTTCATAAGAAGGAATCCCTGGAACTACAACAACGGACTTGTGTTCGTCTGTAACTTCGCGCCGGTGTACAGGGACCCCATAGAGATTGGCGTGCCGGTTTCGGGAGTCTACAGAAGGGTGTTCACGACGTACGGAGACCCCGAGCCTCTGGATCTTGACGCGTATGCCGATGAGTGTGACGGAAGACCGTACAGGATTGTCTTCACGCTTCGTCCGTTTGAATCGGTGATTTTTGAAATCCCTTTCACTGAGAGCACAGAGGAAGAAAAGGCCGAGGAGGCGAAAGAGCGCGCGAGAGTCAGGGAAGAGCATGAGAGCATAAAGACGTCGACGTCACATGTGCCCCAGCGTGACAACGAGATTCTCAAAGCTTCCGCCGCGAAAGACGGCATAGTTCTGCCCGGCATGGAAGCGGCTGCCTCTGTGCGAGAGACAAAAGCCGAAGAGATCAGAAAAGAGGAGCCCGCGCCCGCGGAAATCGCATCCGCCGAACCCGTTTCCGCAGAGCCCGTCCCCGTTGAAGCCGCGCCCACGAAAACCGAGATTTCGGAAGGCGAAGAGGAGAGCGGAAAGGTCACCGTGAAGAAAAAAGTCAAGGTAAAAAAAGCGAAGAACTAAATTTCCAGAAAGGGGACCGGAGGTCAGAGACGCCGCCGGTCCTTTTTGACGATTGTTTGATTATGCCGCGAATGGCTGTATGACGGCAATCATGAGTGTGTTTTTGCTCGGTTTATGGTTTGTGATGTAATGCCACCGTATTCAGTCTTGACATTCACAATTCAATGGAATCAGCATATGAACAATAGAGCAGACGAGAATGTTTGTTCTTATTT
>JAJQAJ010000053.1 GCA_021203865.1 Clostridia bacterium | reverse complement strand
CATCCGGCAAGAAAATCATCGCCAAAATAAACGACAACATCCCGTATGACGAGCTGTGGCACGGAAAGAACGTGTACACCATGCTCCTTTCAAGCGGGTATCTCACGAAATGCATCGTGGACGAAGATGAGCGGATGGAACTAAGCAAAGGTGAACACTGGGTTGCCATCCCCAACAAAGAGGTCGTGGACGTGTTTTGCGACGAAATTCTCGGCTACGCGAACGCGAGGTACGACGGGGCCGGGGATTATTCAAAGAAGCTTTTGAACGCGATGAGAAAAGCTGATGTCAATAAACTTCAGTCCCTCCTTAATGGTTTCATGCAAAAGAGCATGAGTGTCAGAAACCAAAAGGAAGGATTCTACCACGGCATGGTGTTCGGAATTTTGGGAAACCTCGGCGGAAGCTACAACATGCTCTCCGATAGGGAATATGGTGACGGATTCGCGGATCTCACTATTGACACCTTCGGATACGGATTAGAGTCCAGGGAAAAATCTCAGCCCTCCATAGTTTTTGAGTTTAAGCACTGCGGAAAGCTTGAAAAGACGGACGCCGACAAGATGACGCCGGAGGAATATGAGGAAACGAAGAATGCTCTTATGACAAAGTCCGCGGAAGAAGCGCTTGAACAGATAGAGAAAAGAGCTTACGCCAAGGAGTTCATGAAAACTCGCTCCCGCGTCTTGAAATATGGGATAGCATTTTACGGCAAGGAGGCGCTCGTCATTCTCGTTGAGTGCGAGAACGGGAAGGACGTGAGGAAAATGTCCGCCAATGGCGATATATTCCGCACATAGAGATTTTTTGCCTCGCCGTGCGGAAATCATAAACTTAATCACACATTTAATCACCTCTTTGAAAAGGGGCCGGACGCGTTTCGGCCTCTTTTCTTTCAAACCTATTAAGGGTCCTCGCGCGCAGTGTGCTCGCCCGGGCTTTTGTCAAATGTGTTGACTGGCGGGGTCGCTTTCTTTGGTTTGACGCGTCCGGTATTTTTTGCTAATATATCGTCGAAATGTGAAATTCAGTTAATTTTCACCTAAATTTCAGTGTTTTTTTATGGGTTTTCTATACTGGCATGATACAATCACGAAAAATAAGAAATCTTTTCGGAGGTTACCATGAAAGTTCTCATCGTCGATGACGAGGAAATGATCCGCAACGTTCTAAGAGAGTACGTGGAGTTTGAAGGAAACGAGGCTTTTGAAGCGAGTGACGGCATGCAGGCTGTGGCGATGTGCAGGGAAAACAGCTATGACGTCATCATAATGGACATTATGATGCCAAGATACGACGGTTTTTCTGCGATAAAGGAGATAAGGAAATTCAACAGGGATGTACCCATAATCGTGCTTTCAGCGAGAGGTGAAGAGTATGACAAACTCTTCGGTTTCGAGCTTGGAATCGACGACTATGTTACAAAACCTTTTTCACCCAAAGAGGTGATGGCGAGGATAAACGCCGTCACGAAGAGACGTCAAACCCCGGAGGAAGGGGGAGACAAGGTTTACAAGTTTGAGGGACTCACGGTGGACATGGCGGGAAGAAACGTCTACGTCGACGGCGAGAAAGTTGAACTAACACCAAAGGAATATGACATTCTCTTCTATTTCGTCAAAAACAAAGGAATAGCGATATCCAGAGAAAAATTCCTTCTTGACGTCTGGGGCTTCGATTTCTACGGCGACGACAGAACCGTGGACACCCACATAAAAATGCTGAGAGCGAACCTTGGATCGTACAGGAAGTTCATAGTCACACTGAGGGGGATGGGATACAAGTTTGAAACCTAAAAGACTAAGGTCGATGAAGTCGTCGATCTGGTTAAATTTCACGGTCTACGCGGTCATAATCGTTCTTTTGCTCGGGCTTATCACCATCCTCATCATTTCCAATTCGTATGTCAATCGTACGAGGCGGAACCTGCGCGATCTCGGGAACGAAGTAGTCGAGACAATAGAAGATTATTCGTACATCTTACAGGATGACGAGTCCGCACTCATGAGGACCATCGGCGTGTATCTTGGCGGAGTCGAGGCAACAGAGTACGTCAGAATATACATCTTTGACGGGGAGGACAGCGCGCTCATTTACCCTGTGGCGAGCAGGTATGACGATTTCAACGATTACATAGATGAGGAAACATCAATAGAGATGTTCGAGAGGGCGGTTTCCGAGTATAAAAACGGGGGCGGCGATTCCTACGTCCTTTATTCCACGGACTCCTCCATGCTTTCGTACGCGTCGTGGATTGACGTCAATGATGCGGGCGTCTATGTTATTTTACAGTCGTCCATGCGGGTCATGAATTCTACCGTGAACGCTGTCATAATCTATGTCGTCATCATCTGCGTGCTCGCCATCATAGCGGCTGTCATCATCTCCTATTTCCTCTCATCGAGGCTTTCGGGACCAATAAACAGCATAACGCAGTCGGCAATGGAACTTGGTAAGGGCAACTATGACGTCAAATTCGCGTCAGCCCAGTACGCCGAGGTCGCGCAGCTCTCCGACACTTTGAATTTTGTCACGTGTGAGGTTAAAAAGAGTGACGACCTTCAAAAGCAGCTCATGGCGAACGTTTCGCATGACCTCAAAACGCCGCTCACGATGATAAAGGCTTATGCCTCAATGATAAAGGAGATATCGGGTGACGACCCGGAAAAACGTAATAAGGACCTCGACATCATAATAAACGAAACCGACCGTCTCACCGACATGATAAACGATGTGCTGCAGGTGTCCAGAATCGGCACGGAGTCCAAGCTCAACCTGAAGATATTCAACCTCACCGATTTCTTGTATGGCATCATAGACAGGTTCGGATACCTCCAGGAAACGCAGGGATACAGCATAATGGTTGACATTGACCCCGATATATACACTATCGCCGACGAGGAAAAAATGCGGCAGGTCATATATAACCTGGTTTCCAACGCCGTCAACTACACCGGCGAGGACAAGACGGTGTATGTTTCCCTTAAAGAAAACGTCGTGGAACGGCGCGTGTTCTTCTCCGTCAGGGATACCGGCAACGGAATTGCGCCGGAGGACATCCCGCACATATGGGACAGGTATTACCGCAAGCAGGAAAACCACCTTCGTCCCATAAAGGGGACGGGACTGGGATTGAACATCGTCAAACTGATTTTGGAACAGCACAAATTCAGCTTCGGCGTGGACAGTAAGCCTGGCGAAGGCTCGACATTTTGGGTTGAGTTCCCGTCAGTTGACGAGGACGCGGAGCCTGAGGCCGCGGAAGTAGACACGGGCCTATGATATGACGAAAAAGCGTCCCGGGAGAGAAATTTTCCCGGGATTTTTCATGTCCCGCCGTGTACGCACGGACAGTCTGACAAATGGCCTTTTGCTTGACTAAAAGAGGCGCGCATCTCTATAATTTGGGGTATGAAATTCGTCCTTCATTCCGATTATGAGCCGACGGGTGACCAGCCGGAGGCGATAAAAAAACTCACCGAGGGCGTTGAGGACGGCCTCAGAGAACAGGTGCTCATGGGCGTCACCGGCTCCGGGAAAACGTTCACCATGGCGAATGTCATAAAGAACATAAACCGGCCGACGCTTGTCATAGCACACAACAAAACACTTGCCGCGCAGCTTTGCAACGAATTTCGCGATTTTTTCCCGGAAAACAGGGTCGAATACTTCGTCTCCTACTATGATTACTACCAGCCGGAAAGTTACATCCCTTCATCCGACACGTACATAGAAAAAGACATGAGCTTGAATGACGAGATAGACAAGCTCAGAAACTCCGCGACAAGTTCCCTCGGGGAAAGGGAGGACGTCATAGTCGTGGCATCCGTCTCCTGCATATACGGTCTTGGCGCTCCGGAGGAATATTTCCGGCTTTCAGTGTCGCTTCGGCCAGGGATGGAGATGGAAAGGGACGCGCTCACGAGGCATCTCGTCGACATAATGTATGTGAGGCGCGACATAGACTTCCAGAGGGCCTCCTTCCGCGTGAGGGGGGATACTGTTGAGATATTTCCCGCGTCGAACTCGGAAACCGCGATACGCGTGGAGTTTTTCGGGGACGAGATAGAAAGAATTTCGGAAGAGGATGCTCTAACCGGAAAAATCACTGCGGATTTGAGCCACGTTCTAATATTTCCCGCGTCACAGTACGCCGTGGGCTCAGAGAAGATGGAAAAAGCGCTCGTCATGATAGAGCGCGACATGGAGGAGGAGGTTAAAGCTTTTTCCGCGGACGGCAAGGTTCTGGAAGCGGAGAGACTTCGTCAGCGCACGACCTTCGACCTTGAAATGATGCGGGAGCTGGGATACTGCTCCGGTATAGAAAACTATTCGAGATATTTCGACGGAAGAGCTCCCGGGGAGCCTTCTTTCACGCTTCTTGATTATTTTCCTAAAACCGGATTTTTGACTTTCATAGACGAGAGCCATATGACCATTCCACAGATACGCGCCATGTATCACGGCGACTTTTCAAGAAAAAAAAATCTCGTGGACTACGGCTTCCGTCTCAAAGCCGCATATGACAATAGGCCGCTCACTTTCGATGAGTTTGACGCGAGGGTCGACCAGATAATTTGTGTATCCGCGACGCCGGGACCATACGAACTCGAACACGCGGGTAAGATCGTCGAACAGATTCTTCGTCCCACCGGCCTTCTGGACCCCGAAATCACGGTCAAACCCACGAAATCGCAGATAGACGACCTCCTTTGTGAGATAAAGAGTGTCACCGCTGCGGGAGGAAGGACGCTCGTCACGACAATGACGAAGAGACTCGCCGAAAGCCTCACAGATTATCTCAAAGAACACGGCGTGAAGGTGAGATACATGCACAGCGACATAGACACCCTGGAGCGGGTCGACATTTTGAATGGTCTCCGCACAGGCGAGTTTGACGTTCTCTGCGGCATCAATCTTCTGAGGGAGGGACTCGACCTTCCGGAGGTGCGTCTCGTCGCCATTTTAGATGCCGACAAGGAGGGATTCCTCCGCTCGGACACCGCACTCATACAGACCGTGGGGCGCGCCGCGAGAAACGCTGACGGACGCGTCATCATGTACGCCGACACGGTGACAGACAGCATGAAAAGAGCGATTGACGAGACAAACCGCAGAAGGAAAATACAGGCGGAGTACAACGAAGCGCACGGCATAACACCCAGAACCATAGAAAAGAAGGACCTCATTTCGCTCGGAATCACGACGAAGAAAAAGAATTTTGACGACATCGACATAAAGGACATACCCCAAGAGATAGAAAAGCTCAAAGCGCTCATGAAGGTCGCCTCGTCCCAGCTCGATTTTGAGAAGGCGATAGAGTTCCGGGACATGATATCCGAACTCAAAAAAAGACAGGAGCAATCCCTGAGGGGCAAAGGAAAGAAAAAGTCATGAGAGACGAGATATTCGTCAAAGGTGCGAAAGAGAACAACTTAAAGAACATCGACGTCAGAATTCCGCGCAACACGCTCACCGTGTTCACCGGGCTTTCGGGAAGCGGCAAGTCAACGCTCGCCTTCGACACGATTTTCGCCGAGGGTCAGAGACGCTACATCGAATCCCTCTCTTCGTACGCGAGGCAGTTTTTGGGACAGATGGAAAAGCCAGATGTCGAGTACATAGACGGTCTTTCTCCCGCGATATCCATAGATCAGAAGACGACTTCGCACAACCCGCGTTCGACAGTGGGGACGGTGACGGAGATATACGATTATTTCAGACTTCTCTATGCCCGCGTGGGCGTGCCGCACTGTCCCGTCTGCGGCAAGGAGATAAGACGCCAGTCCGTCGACGAAATCGCCGAAAGGGTGCTGTCCATGCCGGAGGGGACGCGCATCATGGTTGAAGCGCCCATCTCACGCGGCAAAAAGGGAGAGTTCGTCAAAGAGCTTTCAGGACTTCGCAAGAGCGGATATTCGAGAGTGAAGGTGGACGGAAGCGTCTACGATTTGCAGGAAGACATACGCCTCGACAAAAACATAAGACACACGATAGTCGTCATAATTGACAGGCTGGTCATAAAGGAGGGCATCCGCAAGAGACTCGCGGACGGCATAGAACAGGCGTTGAAACTTGGCTCCGGGCTCGTGACCGTTGATTTTGACGGGAAGGAGGAAACTTTCTCCTCAAATTACGCGTGCCCCGACTGCGGGGTGTCGATAGACGAAATTGAGCCCAGGATATTCTCGTTCAACACGCCGTGGGGTGCGTGTCCGGAGTGCATGGGTTTAGGCTATAAACAGTCCGTCGACACCGACCTCATATGCAAAGACAAGACAAAAACCTTGCGCGAGGGCGCGATAAAGATATCGGGCTGGTTCATGGAGTCGGATTCGGTCAATCAGCTCTACATAGAGTCCCTTTCCCGTCATTACGGTTTTTCGATGGATGTTCCCGTGAAAGACCTTCCGGATGGCGTTTATGACATGCTGATGTACGGAAATGGAGGGGAGAAGATAGACCTCCAGTACAACGCGTACAATTTCACGGGCTCAGTGAAGTCCGCCTGGGATGGGTTCGCCACATCGCTTCAGAAAAGATACCAGAGCACGAGTTCGGACGGCGTCAAGGGTGAGATAGAGCGCTACATGTCGACGACGGTGTGCCCCTCTTGCGGCGGAAGAAGACTCAAAAAAGAGGCACTCGCCGTCACGGTCGCGGGGAAAAACATAATGGACGTCTGCGATATGTCGGTTGATGAACTCGTGAAATTCACGGCCTTCGGTGACTTCACAAAGACCGAGCACATGATAGCTGACCCCATTGTCAAAGAGATTAACGCGAGATTAAGTTTTCTGAAAAACGTGGGACTCGGGTATCTCACGCTTTCCAGGTCCGCGTCGACTCTCTCCGGCGGTGAAAGCCAGAGAATCAGACTGGCGACCCAGATAGGCTCGGCGCTTTCTGGGGTTCTGTACATTCTTGACGAACCGAGCATCGGACTCCATCAAAGGGACAATCAAAGGCTTTTGAGCTCTCTGAAGGGTCTTCGTGACCTCGGAAACACGCTCATTGTTGTCGAACACGACGAAGAGACCATGATGGCTGCCGACTACATCGTCGACATAGGTCCCGGTGCGGGCGTGCACGGCGGAGAGGTCGTGGCCTCCGGCACCCAAAAAGACATAATGGCCGAGCCTAAATCCATAACCGGTGATTTTCTCGCGGGAAGGAGGAAAATTGATGTTCCCGAAGTCAGGGCCGTGCCGGACGGCAGGTTCATCAAACTTTTGGGATGCCGGCAAAACAATCTCAAAAACATTGACGTCGAATTTCCCGTGGGACTCATAACCGCCGTGACCGGTGTTTCCGGGTCCGGCAAAAGCAGCCTCGTAAATGAGATTTTAAATCCGTACCTTTCCTCTGTATTAAACGGAGCGAGAAAGCAATTCGGAAACTGTGACGGCGTGGAAGGGACGGAGCACCTCGACAAGGTCATAGCGATTGACCAGCAGCCGATAGGCAGGACCCCGAGGTCAAATCCGGCGACGTACACCGGTGTTTTTACGATGATAAGGGACCTTTTCGCAGCCACGGCCGACGCCAAGGAAAGAGGCTACAAGAGCGGGAGATTTTCGTTCAACGTTTCTGGAGGAAGGTGTGAGCACTGCCAAGGTGACGGCGTCATAAAGATAGAAATGCATTTTCTCCCCGACATATACGTGCCATGTGAGGTCTGCGGAGGAAAAAGATACAACAGGGAGACGCTAGAGGTTAAATACAAAGGCAAAAGCATAGCGGACGTTCTTGACATGACTGTCGAGGAGGCGTGCGAGTTTTTCGCGCCGATAAACTCTATCTACAACAAGCTTGTCACGCTAAGTGACGTGGGACTCGGGTACATAAAACTCGGTCAGAGCGCGACAACGCTATCGGGCGGGGAGGCGCAGAGGGTCAAACTGGCCACTGAACTTTCCAAAAGAAGTACGGGGAAGACGCTGTACATTCTTGACGAGCCGACGACCGGACTTCACAGCTTCGACGTCGACAAACTCATAAAGATACTTCTGAGACTTAGAAGCTCGGGCAACACCGTCGTGGTGATAGAACACAACCTTGACATCATTAAAACCGCCGATTGGATTGTGGACCTAGGCCCCGAGGGTGGTGACGGCGGGGGCAGGATAGTTGCCGTGGGTTCGCCCGAAGACGTCGCCAGGGTTCCCGAAAGCTTCACGGGCCAGTTTCTCAAAAAAATCCTTGATGGAAAAAAATAGCGAGGAAAAGACATGGAAGAGTGCAATGTCGCCGTGGTGGGCGCGGGCGCCTCGGGGTGCGCTCTCGCTGCTGAGCTTGTAAGGCTCGGCGCGGGTGTCTCGTGCGTTCTCATAGACAAATCGGACAGAATCTGCAAAAAACTTTCCGCCACGGGAAACGGCCAGGGCAACATATCAAACGCGGCGCTGGGCAGAGAGCATTATTTCGGTTCGCTTTCCTCTCTCGCGGGGGACATAGCTTCTGAGTACTCCCCGGAGAGTTTTTTTTCCGTCAAGACCGTGACCGACGGGGAGGGTAGGGTGTACCCCCTTAGCCGTCAGGCCTCCTCGCTAGGTGACATGTTTTTGAGGATTCTCACCCGGGGCGGCGTCAAAATGAAACTCGGCGCGGGGGTAAGCTCGCTTTCAAAAAAATCCGGCGGGTTTTGTCTGGAACTTTCTTCAGGGGAAAGACTTTTCGCACAAAAGGTAGCACTCTGTACGGGCGGTGCGGCGGGAAAGCAGTACGGCACGGACGGCACTGCGTACGAACTTGCGAAAATGCTCGGACACACCATCACCGAGACGCGTCCCTCGCTTGTGCAGCTCAAAACCGATACAGAGAACATAAGGGGTCTTAAAGGTGTGAGAGCCGACGTCGTCTTATCCGCTTATGAGGGGAACACGCGCCTTACGTCCAAAAGAGGAGACGTCATTTTCACAGACTACGGGCTTTCCGGAAACGCCGCCTTTTTTGTTTCGGCGTACGTGTCGGGAAGAGAGAACGTGTTTTTAAGTCTCGATTTCGCGCCCGATTTTTCCGAAGCGGAGATGAGGGAATATTTTGAGAAAAAAGAAGCGGAGGGCTATAAAAAAGAAACTGCCCTTTGTGGACTCGTCCACAACAGCGTGGGAAGGCGCATGGCCGCCCGCGCGGAAAGGGAAGACGTTCCGCTTTTCGAGCTCATCAAAGATTACAGCCTTAGATGCAGGGGCACATTGGGTTTTGACACGGCACAGGTGACGAAGGGCGGAATTCCCGCCTCGGAGATAACGGGGAGTCTTGAAAGCGCACTCTGTCCGGGGCTTTTCTTCGCGGGCGAAATTTTGGACGTCGACGGGGAGTGCGGGGGTTACAATCTTCATTTCGCGTTCTCCTCCGGCATTCACGCGGCGAAGGCGATTTTGCGGGTGAAAGATGGCGACATTGAAAACGATTGAAATAAAACTCGATCCCCGCTCGGACGAAGATGAGATTTACACCATCCTCAGAAAAAAATGCGGCGGCGAGCCCGCATACAGCAGGATTTTAAAAAAATCTCTCGACGCGAGGGATAAAAACGCCGTTTTCTGGCGCTATGTCATTGAATGCAGCCGGATGCCTTACAGACCTCCCGAAAAGACTTATGAGAAGGTTTCGACGGACAAAAGGGTGGCGATAATAGGCGCGGGACCCGCGGGACTTTTCTGCGCCGAGCGCCTCGTCGAACACGGCATCGCACCCATAATCATAGAAAGAGGCCAGCGCGTCGAGGAGAGGGTCGTCACCATAAAAAGGTTCGAGAGTGAAAAGGCTCTCAACACCGAGTCAAATGTCCTTTTTGGTGAGGGAGGGGCGGGCGCCTTTTCCGACGGAAAGCTCAACACCCAGACGAAGGACACATTTAACACTGACGTTCTGGAAACCTTCGCCCGATTCGGCGCCCCCAAAGAGGTGACTTATCTCAGCAAACCGCACGTCGGAAGTGACAATCTTTTCAATGTTTTGAAAAACATGCGTGAATACCTTTCCGCCGCGGGCGCGACGTACATGTTCGACACGAAGTTCGTGGGATTTACGGAGCATGGCGGCGCCCTAAGATCTCTTCTTTTGAAAAACACTGTGACAGGGAGGGAAGAGGAGCTTCCCGTCGATATCGCCGTTCTCTGCCCCGGTCACAGCGCGAGGGACACGTTTGAGATGCTCGCCTCATCCGGCGTCGCGATGGAGCCGAGGGAGTTCGCCATTGGCGTGAGAATAGAACACCTAAGCTCGGAAATATCCAAGGCCCAGTACGGCAAATTTTATGAATATCTTCCCGCCGCGGATTACAAGCTTGTATCCCACGCCCATGAAAGGACGGTTTTCACGTTCTGCATGTGTCCCGGGGGAGTAGTCATTCCTGCGGTCAGCGAGGAAGGCGGTCTTTCCGTGAACGGCATGAGCATGTACGCGAGAGACGGCGAAAACAGCAACAGTGCAGTTATGGTGCAGATGAGAAAAGAGGATTTTCCGGGCGGAGACCTTTTTGCCGGAATGAGGTTTCAAAGGGAGATAGAGAGAAAGACTTACGCTCTTTTGGGCGGATACATGGCGCCAGTGCAGCTTTACGGCGATTTTAAAGCGGATAGGGTGTCGTCATCCTTCGGGGAGGTTTCGCCTTCGTATCCCGCGGGATGCGCTTTCGCGCCGCTTGATGAAGCTCTGCCGCCCGTCTGCGCTGAGGCTCTAAAAGCCGGCATTACCGATATGGGGAAAAGGCTCAAAGGTTTCGACTCCTCTTCCGCTGTCCTCACCGGCGTCGAGACAAGGTTTTCATCCCCCGTGAGGATTGTGAGAGGGGCATCCATGGAATCGGTTTCAGTGAAAGGACTGTTCCCATGCGGGGAGGGCTGCGGATACAGCGGCGGCATAACTTCATCCGCTGCCGACGGCGTCCGTGTAGCCGAAACCATAGCCACGTCGCTCCATCAGATTTTACCATAAAAAACATGCTTTCTTCATGAAGCCGACACAATCGGGGATTATCATAAAAGAGTAATTTGAGCGAACTCTTTATGCAAGTTCTCAAATATATTCTCTCTACTTGGTAACCTAACCGTTACGAAAAAAGGCATCAGAACCCCTGGTGCTTTTTTTGCGCAACGCGCTTTTCGGAAACATGCCGGCGTGTAAAATGTCTTTTTGCTCCTTTAAATGCAATTTTATAATACCTGATGGCGCGAATAAGCAAAAAAAAGACACATACGTATTCAATCCGTCCGATGGGGCACCATGCTTCTTTTTTTTTGTTGACATGCTCCGAAAAGTGCTGTATAATTGCACTAAAAGGAGCTTATAAACAATTATGTTGCTTCTCATGAGTCAGCTGGAGCAAATGTACGCTTCATATTCAAATTATAAGGCGAAAATTGCCCGTGAGGTGGAGAAGGGGAATCTTTTCAAAGTGACGCGCGGCCTGTACGAAACGGACGCCCATGTTGACGGCAGATATTTGGCCGGATGCATTTGCGGCCCGTCGTACCTGTCGTTTGATTTCGCGCTGAGCGAATACGGGCTCATTCCCGAGGGGGTTTGCTGGTATTCGTCGGCGACGTGCGGAAAACGCAAGACAAAAAGGTTCACAAACCGGTTCGGCAATTTTTGTTATAGGGATGTGCCATCTTCCGCATATTCCAAGGGTACAACGCTGACAAGGAACGGGGAGTACACTTGCGTCATGGCCTCTCCGGAGAAGGCGCTTTGCGACAAACTGTATGTCATGCCGCCCGTGAGGAGCGTGAAGGATGTCTCAGACATGCTTTTTGAGGACCTAAGGATTGAGGAAGAAGATTTCTGGCGGCTTGATCTGGACGCACTATTGGAATTCGCGCCTTATTATAGGTGTAACAATCTTAATTGTCTCATGAAGCTTATTGAAAAAAGGAGATGAGTCCGTGAATGATTTTATGAGAAGCGTTCTCGATGAGATGCTCGCAAAATATGAACTGGACACGCCCAAAGACAAACAGAGCGCGTACAGACAGATTGTTCAGGAGATTATTTTGTACGGTCTTCAGAGGGGCGGTTTTTTCAAAAAAGCAGCTATTTTCGGCGGCACGGCCCTTCGTGTCTTTCATGGGCTTGGAAGATTCTCGGAAGATCTCGATTTCGCGCTGATGACGCCGGACGAATCTTTTCAGATTTCCGATTTTTTTGACGAGCTTAGGTCAACTCTCGCGATGTTTGATCTTAACTTCGCCGTGGAAGAAAAAATCAAAAATAAAGAAAACAATGTGAAGAAGACAGCCATTGTCAGGGGCGGCGCGAGAGAAACGGTCATGCTGTTTTATCCCGACGATTTCGAGATGACAGTAGGTCCGCATGAAGTGACGAGAATCAAATTTGAGATTAACGTCAATCCTCCGGCCGGGGCGTCATATGAACTTTTGCCGAAACGAACCCCGTATCTCCATGAAGTCCGCGCATTTGACATGCCGTCAATGTTTGCCAATAAAATAGACGCCGTTCTGGCGAGGGCATGGAAAAACCGAATAAAGGGGAGGGATTTATATGACTATCTCTTCTTTTTGTCAAAAGGAACTTTTGTCAACATGACCCTCATGAAAAATGATTTGGTGTCATCAAATTGTGTGGATGAAAGCTTCAGCCTCACGAATGATTCCCTTAAAGACCTATTGAAAAAGAGGTTTTCTGAGATTGACTATGTGTCCGCCAAAGCCGATGTCTCAAACTTCATAAGTGACACATCGGTTCTTGACAGCTGGAACGGGGATTATTTCATGCGAATGACGGAAAAACTCATGAACTGACTGGGCTTTTTTTCGGCGTAAAACGCTTTTTTCCGTGCGCCGCGTCATCCCTGAAATTTTTATGGGAAGACCCATAAATGTGAAAAATTAACATAATGTTTCTGCACATTCTTGATTTTTGAGCCTTAAATTAAGTTTTTTGTTAGTAATTCACATA
>JAJQAJ010000043.1 GCA_021203865.1 Clostridia bacterium | reverse complement strand
AAAAAAAGACAGGGTTTTTCGCCCTGTCTGCATTTTTCCGAAATTTATTCCTCTTCCTCTTCGTCATCAGGCATGTTCACGTTGTGGTAAACTTCCTGCACATCGTCGTTCTCATCGAGCTTGTCCAGCATCTTGCGGAACGTCCCGAGTTTCTCCGGAGTGAGATCTATGTAGGACTGGGGCACCATTTTGACCTCGGCCTCCAAAAACTCAATTCCCTTGTCCTCAAAATACTTGCGGACTGACGAGAATTTTTCCGGGGTGGTGGTTATCTCGTAGACATCGTCTTCGGCCACGAAGTCGTCGGCATCACAGTCGAGGCAGTACTCCATCATCGTGTCCTCGTCAAGCTCCACCGTCCTCTCAATGACGATGACGCCCTTATTGTCGAACATGTACGCCACGCATCCGGAGTTGCCCATTTCACCGCCGTACCTCGACATCGTCGAACGAATGCCGCTCACCGTCCTATTGACATTGTCCGTGAGGGTCCGTATCATGACCGCAGAACCGCCCACACCGTATCCTTCGTAGGTTACCTCTTTGTAATCCTTGTCGGCGCCCTCACCGGAGGCTTTGGAGATTATCCTCTTGATGTTGTCGTTGGGCATGTTCGCCGCTTTCGCCTTCGCGATGACGTCGGCAAGTTTGCTGTTCGTGTCGGGGTTAGGATTGCCCTTGGCCGCCACGGTGAGTTCACGCCCTATTTTGGTGAATATCGCCCCGCGGGCGGCGTCCGTCTTGCCTTTTTTAGCCTGTATGTTATGCCATTTGGAATGTCCTGACATGTTTATACCTCACTTGATGTTTTTAAGATGATACATCGCTATCCCCGCCGCCACCGAGGCATTGAGACTCTCGCATGTTTTGTCCATGGGGATGCTGACTTTGTACTTAGCTTTCGACATGGTGTCGTCGCTTATTCCGTTTCCTTCGTTTCCGACTAAGAGGCAGAATTTTGGCGGAGGCACGAATTCATACAAATTCTCGCCGTTCATGTCCAAGGCCACCATCGTGACATCGCTGAGAGCGCCAAATATCTCGTCTCTTCCCCCCGTCATGATCCTGGCAAAGAATATCCCGCTCATGCTGGCCCTGACGGTTTTGGGAGCAAAGGCATCCGCACAGTTCAGAAGATATATCTCCCTGTATCCCGCGGCGTTCGCGGTGCGGATTATCGTGCCTACGTTTCCGCAGTCCTGGAGACCGTCCAAAAGGATGCAGCTTGACGATGGAGCACGGGGTTTCGTGTCCGGAATTCTGACGATGGCCATGACGCCCTGGGGCGTCTTTTCGGTCGAAACCCGGGAAAAAAGTTCTTCTGAAAAGAGCGTGGCTCCTTTAAATTCAGACTCGCGGTCCGGCGTACAGATGACGCTGACAATGTCACATCCGGCGTCCGCCGCCTCGCGCACGGGCTTCACGCCCTCAACGAGATATTCACCTATGGCCCTCCTCTGTCTGGACTCGGAGAGCTGTCTGATTTTTACGGCGATATCGTTGTGCGCAGAGGTTATGAGCATCGTTAAAATCGTAAAAAGACCTTATCGCTAAGGTCGAATTTTTACGCTATGGCGGCCTTCGCCTTCTCTGCGAGGGCGGAAAAAGCAGCCGCGTCGCTTACCGCGAGCTCCGCAAGAACCTTGCGGTTGAGATTTATCCCGCAGACTTTGAGACCGTACATGAATTTGGAGTACGAAAGTCCGTTGAGTCTCGCGGCCGCGTTGATGCGGGTTATCCAAAGCGCCCTCATGTTGCGCTTTCTGAGTTTTCTGCCGACGTACGCGTACTGAAGGGACTTCATGACAGCTTCCCTTGCGATGCGATAGCTTCTGGACTTGCTTCCGAAATAACCCTTCGCGAGGCGCATTATCTTTCTGCGCTTTTTAAGGGCGTTCACCGTTCTCTTTACACGCATGGTTTTTGTCCCTCCTTATTTGTCCTTGTAAGGAATCATCTTCTTTATTGTGTTTTCCTTCGTTTCCGGAGCGAAGGTGTTTTTGCGAAGATTTCTCTTTCTCTTTCTGTCTTTTGTTTCAGCCTTGTGGTTTTTGCCGCCCTGGGCTCTCTTCACCCTTCCGGATGCCGTGAGCCAAAAGCGCTTTTTGGAACCACTGTGGGATTTCTGCTTGGGCATGATATGTGTTCCTCCAATAGCTTATTTAACCTTGTTGTTTAACCGGGGAGAGCATCATCGTGATGATTTTCCCTTCGACGGTGGGTTTCTTGTCCTGCACGGCTTTACCTTCCAAGCCGTCATAGAAGTCGTTCAGAACTTTGACACACTGCGCGGCATAGGCGTTTTCCCTTCCCCTCATGCGGAGAGAAACCTTGACCCTGTCGCCCTGCTCCAAAAATCTCAGACACTGTTTGGTCCTCACGGCTATGTCGCCCACATCGATGGTCATGGAAAGACGAATTTCTTTGACTTCGACGACGGTCGAATTCTTCTTCATTTCTTTTGTTTTCTTGGACTGCTCATATTTGTATTTCGAGTAATCCATGATTTTGCATACCGGGGGCTTGGCCGTGGGTGATATCATGACAAGGTCAAGTCCCTCGTCATACGCCCTCTGCAAAGCATCCCCCGACGACATGACGCCTATCATTTCACCGTCACTGCCAAGAAGCCTCACTTCACCGTCTCGAATTCTTTCGTTGACTTCGTAATTTTCTCTCCTGTCCATTATTCTCCCTGCAATCAATTATTTCCCGCAAAAATACGAGCCGTCAATAAAGACAACCCGCATAAAATCCCATTTGCATCATTAGGAGAGTTTGCATTCTATCTGCCGCAAAGCCCCGCTGTACGGCGAAAGGGGTCACCTTTACTTAACGGGGTAATGTTAGCACACCCGGCCAAA
>JAJQAJ010000007.1 GCA_021203865.1 Clostridia bacterium | reverse complement strand
AACTACGGCTTCCTCAGCGAGTCCGTGACACTTTCCGAGGACACCTACACCGCCGTCACGGTCAAGGTGAAGGTCGTGGGAGACGCCACGGCGTACATATACCTCACGGAGACGTCAAACGAGAGGGACGTTCTCAAATTTGAAGTTCCCGATTACACGTTCTGGTACGATGACGACGGAAACGTTCTAAAAAATGAGCCGGACGAGGATGACGATGATTACGATTCGCTCGCGAACATCGCGTACGAGCTTCGCTCAGACGGGCTCTATGAGATATACGAAACATACGAGGAATACAAAAAATCAGAGGGACACATCTACGGCATGAACGAAGACTCCTGGGATTACCTCTACTCCAACCTTTATATCTATAACATACAGTATTACGACGAAAACCAGCGCTATTTCGATGAAACCGGGGAAATGGTTTCCTGGGACAACCTTGACACGGACGTTCTCTATTACGGGAACGAGGATCTCACAGAGTACGCTCCGCATTATCTCGTGAGCACAAGCGGGACGAGAGTCTTCACATACACCGGAAAAGGCGTCGGCGACGATGCGACTTACTATTACTACTACTATGACGAGGACGACGAGACCTACACCGTGAGCAAGGATTATGAAGTTAAAACTTTTAACAGAGATTACGCGAGTGTCAGATACGACGCGGAAGAGGACGGTTTTAACAAATCGCAATTCGTATACAAAATAACCGCGGAAGACTGCTTGGATGGAAACGGAAACGCGGACTATGTCACCGTAAGTTTCTTCATCCACACCGGGAACGAAGAGAAGAGCTATCGGCTTGAGCTTTGGAGCGGAGAAAGGTACACGAGTGGTGTGGATGAGCTCGTGACAGAGAAAATTTCGATAGATGACGACGGAAACACGATAGAGGTCATTTACCCCGAATCGACCGCGGACGTCGATGGATACGTCATCTTTGATTATAGCTACATAGAACTTGACGAGACAACGTACTCAGATCTCATGGACCAGTACGTGAGAAGCATAATAAGCTCGTACCAAGAAGTTATAAGGAGCCAAGCTGACGCGGAAGAACTTTTCGCGGAAATAGACTCAGCTGAGGAAAACATCGCGTACTACGAAGATTTCTTCTGGGAGCACAATCTAAGCAAGGAAACGATTCCCGAGTATGTGGCTTTATACTACACGTTCACACTATACGATTCAGCGGCATACGTCCCCTTCAACGAGGAGACCGCGCAGGAAGAGGAAACCGGATACGATTTCACGATGAGTGACTTTGAGGAAACCCTGGCGTTTTTCACCTACAATGACTCATCCTCAAAGCTCTATACGACATTCATAGATTACAGCACCGTCAACCAAGAGATTGAAGTCAACACAATTTCAAGGACGGAGGACGAGGACGAAGAAGAGTCCTCCACCAACGCTTGGATCCTCGCGGCGTCCATAGCGCTCGTCGTCGTTCTTCTCGCGACACTCATCTCGATGATGGTAAGAGAGTTTATGAAAAGGTCAAGAATAAAAAGGTCCGCGAAGAGACTCGCGAGAAACCAGTACACGGGAAGAGAGAGACTTGTAAGGCAGTACGCCGGAGCTGATGATGCTCCCGAAGACACACCCGACACGCCCGACGTGATGTAAAAAAAGACTTAGCGAAAGAAGGCTCCCGGAAGGGGGCCTTTTATTATGCCGGTTGTGCAGAGTTGTATTCAAAATATCACATGGCGGTGTTAAGTCTCAAACCTTTCGGAAGATGATTTTTTGCGGTGCCCGAAACTCCTTTACACCAGCCCAAGGGAAAACCGCCGTATGTCACCAAAAACCAACCCGCGGCGTCTAAGTCAAATGTCTCGCCGGAAAGGTATTTTATGGCGGTCTCCCTTCCCACCTCACAGGATTTCGCGTCAAAGGCGCGAAGGCACATCGCGAGAGCGTGCGAGGGTTTGAAAACGCCTTTTTCGACATCGCCCAGTTTCACGCCGGCGGATAGCGTGTATATACCGGAAAGGTCGACGTCCAAATCTTTTGGAGCGGCATAGAGCGACGAGCCGATTTTTTCCATGTCGAAATCCGTGTTAAGGCCAACACCGAACGCAAAGTTTTTAAAGGCCGCCGTGTCCAAAGCTTTCGGCGCGATTTTTTTCCGAGATAAAGCTACGCGGTCCCCTTTGTCGCCGAACTTTATTATTTTCGCCACAAAATGTCCCTCGCCCAGGACCCTGTGCGGATAAAACTTCTGCATCTCAGAAAGTTCGCAGTCCGCGTGCGATTTCAGAAAATCTTCGACAACGCCCTCATCTTCGGCTTCGGAAAAAGTGCACGTCGAATAGACAAGCGTGCCACCCGCCGCGAGCATGTAATACGCCTTGTCCATGATTGCCTTCTGCCTTACCGCGCATGACAAAACCGTCTTCTCACTCCACGAGGATATGGCCTCAGGCTCTTTTCTGAACATCCCCTCACCCGAGCACGGCGCGTCGACGAGTATCTTGTCAAAATATCCATGGAGTTTTTCCGCGAGCTTTTCCGGCGATGAAGACGTGACAATCGAGTTTCTCACCCCAAGCCTTTCAATGTTGGACTGCAAAACCCTCGCGCGCGAGGGATTGATTTCATTGGCGAAAAGAACGCCTTCCCCTCTGAGCGCTTCGGCTATCTGCGTGCTCTTCCCGCCGGGCGCTGCGCAAAGGTCCAAAACCCTGTCACCAGGCACAGCGTCAAGATATCCGGAAACGAACATCGCTGAGGGCTCCTGCGGGTACAAAAGTCCCTCGGAATATTCCACGCACCTTCCTATTTTGTCAAAGTCGTAATAAAAAGCGGACAGCTGCCCCTTCGGCGGCATGACGGCGTCCATAAGTTCAAAGGGAAACGATTTTTTCAAATCCGGCGCAGAAATTTTGAGGGTGTTGACCCTGACCGCTTTATAAGGAGGCTCGTCATACACCCTTTCAAACTCGGGATATTCTGTCCCGAGCGTCTTTTTCATTCGTTCCAGAAATTTTTCCGGCACATCACAAATCAACTTATCTCATCGGGAGTCATCATTTTCACCCCCGCCTCCATGGCTTTTTTTGTGCGCTCGGTGTCGTCTCCCTCGTCGCGGACATATACGTCGCAGTCCCCCGTCGTCTGAGTGTATTCTCCGCCGAGGTCATATATGAGTTTGACGAGCGGTTTCGAGCGCTCGGGTTCTTCCTCTATGACCCTAGAAAATCTGAACCTCAAACCATGATATTTGCCGGCGCTTTTTTTCTTCATCATCGACAAAAACTGAGTAAACTCCTGCTTTTTCCTAGCTCTTTCCTCTTTTTTCGCTGAGCACTCCCTCACATACGCGTCAAAAGCGGCCGTCGTGGGGTTAGAAAGTCTGTTTCCGTCTATGCGCCCGGCTGTCGCCCTCATGGAAACCAAAAGTCCGTCAAAATCCCCGCCCAGTCTTTTGCACATGGCCTCGGCTATCCTCATGGTGGCGTACGCGTCGTCGACCGCTCTGTGCGGGGTATAATCGACGTCAAGTCCGGAGGCTATCGAACCAAGCCCGTACTGGTGCGAAAAATCCCCGGTCATGGTCATGTACAGAATCTGCGTGTCAAAAAAGCTGAAATGAAGTGCCGGAAGACGCAGATTGTTCCTTTCGAGATTGAGGTATTTGACGTCATTTTGTATCGCGTGGCCTATGACTATCGTGCTCCTGTCCTCCAAAAGGTTCTTTATCCGCCTATACACGCCGTAAAAGGTAGGCTTAGAGCGAAATTCAGATTTGGAGTACGGCAACACAAGCCCCTTCTCACCTTTCGGGTCGGTGAGATGAAAACCGCACTTCGGGTTTATGAGAATGTCCTCTTTTTCGAGTATACCAAACGACGCGTCGCAAAGGACGTACCCGAACGCGCATATTCTCGCGGACTCTGCCGTGACGTAAGCACACTCTATGTCAAAGAAAAGCAATTTTGAGGGCATATTCTTCAAACCAGCCGCTATTAATACCAAAAGAGAAAATACAAATCAACCGCTTTCACAAAGCGTGAAAAAACAGGGTGTCCCCTGTTCCCATCATTTTTTGGGGGTGAGCTTTTCCATGCCACCCATGTAAGGCCGGATGACCGGCGGTATGTACACCGTGCCATCCTTTTGGAGGTGATTTTCCAAAAAGGCTATGAGCATTCTCGGCGGCGCGACAACGGTGTTGTTAAGCGTGTGACAAAACTCATTTTTCCCTGTTTCGTTCGATTTATACCTAATGCCGAGACGTCTCGCCTGCGCGTCGGTCAGATTTGAGCACGACCCCACCTCAAAATATTTTTTCTGTCTAGGGCTCCACGCCTCCACGTCAACGCTCCTGTATTTGAGGTCACCTAAGTCCCCCGAACAGCATATGAGTGTGCGGACGGGAATTTCCATGGACACAAAGAGCTCCACGGTGTAGTTCCACATCCTCTCGTACCACATGTCGCTCTCCTCGGGTTTGCAGATGACTATCATCTCCTGCTTCTCAAACTGATGAATGCGGTATATTCCCCGCTCCTCTATTCCGTGCGCGCCCTTTTCCTTTCTAAAACACGGCGAATACGATGTTAGGGTCTTTGGAAGCTTGTCCTCGTCAATGGTTGTGCCCATGAACCTTCCTATCATGGAATGCTCGGACGTGCCTATGAGATAGAGGTCCTCGCCCTCTATTTTGTACATCATGCCCTCCATGTCGTCGAAACTCATGACGCCGGACACGACCGAGGAGTGAATCATGAAAGGCGGTATGCAGTACGTGAACCCCTTTCCTATCATGAAGTCCCTCGCGTACGCTAAAACCGCCGAATGAAGTCGCGCGACGTCGCCAGTGAGATAGTAGAACCCGTTCCCACTCGTGCGTCTCGCCGCGTCAAGGTCAATTCCGCAAAGAGACTCCAATATTTCGACATGGTAAGGGACCTCAAAGCCCTTGTCCACAGGCTCTATGAATATCTCGCCCTGCACGTTGTGCGTCTCGTCGGGTCCCAGAGGGACGTCATCCGCGATGATGTTGGGAATGGACATCATGCAGGCGCGAAGTCTTTCGTCGATTTCAGCCTCTTCTTTTTCAATCTCGGCTATGCGCTCGTTGTCGGCCTTGCTTTTTGCCTTCGCCTCTTCCGCCTCGGCCACTCTTTTCTCCTTCATGAAAAGACCTATCTGTTTGGCGAGCGTGTTTCTCGCCGCCCTCAGAGCGTCACCTTCCTTTTGAAGAGCCCTCTTTTTAACGTCGAGGTCAAACGCCTCATCGACGAGCGGAAGTTTTGAGTCCTGAAATTTTTTGCGGATGTTTTCCTTGACAAGTTCCTTGTCACATCTTATGAGGTTGATGTCTATCATGAATCTGGTCCTTTGTTTGCTGATATGGTCTAATTATAAGCCCGTAAGGCCATTTTGCGCAAATACTTTCCCATTTAATATTGTAAAACGGCGTAAATAATGTTATAATGATTTGTAGTACATTTAGGTTCAGAAAGAAAAAATGAGCACAATACATTTCAGAATCGACGGTCCCGACCAAGGCCCGGACGGCGAGGAAGAAAAACTTAATGAAAGGGAAGAAAGCGTAGAAACAATAGCCGAGCCCGAAGAGGTCAAAACCTCGGAAAACGCCGAAGCTGGCGCCGGGGAGGTCAAAAAGGCCCCCTCCAAGGCCCCGCACTCCAAATCCCACAAAACTGTCACCGAAACGCCGGTCATAATTTCTCAAAGCGAGACGAAAAGTGACGAGAAAATAGCGGGAAAAGACGCGGGCGAAGAAGCGGAAGAAACGTCTGACACTCAGGTTTTGACAGAGCCCAAAAAGAAGGGTCCCAAAAAGGCGAAAGCCGCGGTGATACCGGAAATTGACGCGCCGGCAGCGGAAGAGGAGCTAGACACGCATCCGAGGTCGCTTAGCGACATTCTGGGCGACGATTTTGACGCCGAAACGGAGGCCAAAACGGAGGAAGAGACTTTCACCCCCGCGCCCAAACCCAGAAAAAAGAGCACGGCGAAAAAACCTGCTGTAAAGAACGCGGAAGAGACGATTAGCAATCAGACGGAGGATGCCGAAATAGAGGCGAGCGCACCCGAGGACGAAAACACTGACGCAACATCTTCCGACGACGGTCTCGAGGATTTCGCGGACGAGGAAGACGCACCCGTAATAGACACCGCTCACCACGCGAGCTCGGCGCCCGGCGTCCAGATAACGATGTTCAGAGGCGAGGAATGTAGCGACCTTCACGTCGAAGAGGAAACAGAGCCGGACTTTGACAAAGAGGCGATTTTAAAGAAATTCCACCGTTCGAGAAGGCCCATAAACCATAAGGTCGAAAGGTTCTCGCCGAAGCTCAACGAAGGACTGACGTCGGAAGAGGTCAAGACGAGGTTCAATCAATTCCTCTTCAACGACACGAGGTCCAATTCGTCAAGGTCGTACCTTTCAATATTCGTCTCGAACATCTGCACGTTCTTCAACCTCCTCTGCCTCATAGCGACGGTCGCGCTCATAATCGCCGGCACGACGACGTGGTCAAGCTACCTCGTCATCATCATAACTCTCGCTAACATAATCCTCGGCATTGTCTGGGAGATACGCTCCAAGAAAGCCATAGGAAAGCTGCAGATCATGGCGCACCACAACTCAAAAGTCGTGCGCGATGGTGAAGTCGTAGAGGTGCCGACAACGGACATAGTTCTAGACGACGTCATAGTCTTAGAGCTTGGCAACCAGGTCCCCACAGACTGCATTTTGGCAGAAGGCTCCGTGGAGGTCAATGAAGCGCTTCTCACCGGTGAGTCGGAAGCTGTCAAAAAATCAGTGGGCGACACGCTGTACGCCGGAAGTTACATCTCAAGCGGCACAGGAAAATTCCGCGTTGAGAAAGTCGGCGACGACACGTACCTTTCCAAACTCACGTCAAAAGCCAAAAAGTACAAAAAGCCAAACTCCGAGATAATGAACTCGACGAAGCTCCTCATAAGGATAATCGCCATTCTCATCATCCCGATAGCGATAGGCATATTCATAGTCACGAGAAACTGGAACGTCTCTCACGAGCTCACGACCGCCGTCAGCGACTTCATATTCTCGGCGAACATAAACGACGCGCTGCAGCGCACTGCCGCGGTAGTCATAGGCATGATACCCTCCGGGATGATCCTTCTCACCACGCTCGCGCTTTCCATGGGCGTCATACGGCTCGCGAGACACAACACCATGGTGCAAGACCTCTATTCTCTGGAGATGCTCGCCAGGGTCAATGTTCTCTGCCTTGACAAGACCGGCACGATAACCGACGGACGGATGCAGGTCAAAGACAGCATCATTCTGAATACCGTCGACGATTATTCGCTCGATGACATAATAGGCAGCATGCTGCGGGCCCTTGAAGACAACAATCAGACCTTCATAGCCCTGTACAACCACTTCGGATACAGCGACGCGCTGACGCCTCGCCAGTGCATACACTTCTCATCAAAGAGGAAACTTTCTGCCGTGACATTCGCGGAATGCGGCACCTTCTGCATAGGCGCGCCTGAGTTCGTCTTAAAACCCTATCCTCAGAAAGTAGAAAAAATTGTCAAGCAGTACGCCCAGATGGGACTTAGAGTCGTCGTTTTGGCCTATTCCCCCCAGTCGATAACCGGTGAGGAAAAGCTTCCCTCCGTCATGCGCCCCATAGCGATAATATCAATCGCGGACAACATAAGGGAAGAGGCCGTGACCACGCTCAAGTGGTTCAGGGACAATGAGGTGCAGGTCAAGGTCATTTCCGGTGACAACCCCATAACGGTAGCGGAAGTCGCGAAACGCGCCGGCATACAGAACGCCGACAAATTCATCTCCCTTGAAGGGCTCAACGACAAAGAAGTTGAAAACGTGGCCAACAAATACAACGTCTTCGGAAGAGTGACGCCGGAACAGAAGGCCATACTCATACGCAGCATGAAATCCGTCGGGAACACCGTCGCCATGACGGGTGACGGAGTCAACGACATCCTCGCGATGAAGGAAAGTGACTGTTCGATAGCCCTCGCTTCGGGCTCTGAGGCCGCGTCCAACGTCAGCCATCTCGTCCTTTTGGACAACAACTTCGCCTCGATGCCCAAAATCGTCGCGGAAGGGCGGCGCGTCATCAACAATATCAAGAGTACGGCCTCCATGTATCTCACGAAGACACTCTTCACGACGCTTCTCGCCTTCATCTGCATATGCATGGGTCACCCCTACATATTCAACACGCAGAACCTTCTCATCTATGAGATTTTCGTCACGGGCCTTCCCACGTTCTTCCTCTCACTCCAGCCCAACACAAACAGGGTGCAGGGAAAATTCATGCCGCATGTCCTATCGCGAGCGGTGTCGGGAGCCGTGGTGCTCCTCATATGCGTCATGGGAATGTACATCATAGCCTCGGAGGACATCGTCGGGATGTTCCCTGAGTACGACAAGGCGATGTGCATGCTCGTCATCTCGTTCACGGGATTTGTGATACTCTTCCGGAACAGCCAGCCGATGAATCTCTACCGATGGGTGACTTTCCTCGCCTTTCTCGCCTTGACGATAGGCATGGTCTGCATTCCGGCTCTGGGCGAGCTCACATACACCGGCTGGAAATCTCTCGAATGGACATACGAGGAAATAATAACCATTGTCGTTATAGTCGTGGCGTCGATACCGATATCGTCCGGAGTCATGCGAATAATGGAATTCCTCGTGCCATCCTCCAAGGCTCTACCTAAAAACAACAAGAGCCTCGAAACAAATCTAGCCACGTCGATGAAAAACGAAGACAAACGCTAAATGGAAAGACCGGACCCGAAAGTCCGGTCATATTTTTTTATTTTTCCCGCTTAGTCTTTTTCCTCGTCCGCCTCATCCGGCCTATCCTTCGCGACCTTATCGTCATCCGCGGCCTCCCCAAAGAAATCCACGGACTCGCCTTCATCTACCTTATCGGCCTCAGCCTCGCTTTCAAACTCGGCTTCCTCCCTTTCAATCTCCTCTTCGGAAAGTCCGCTTTCCTCCGGCACCGCGGCCTCTTCCTCGTCATCTCTTTCGACGACGGCAACCGTGGCGACGTATCCGCCGTCGCGGAGTCTCATAAGTTTTACGCCCTTCGTGCCCCTGCCTATTTTGGATATGTCCGAACAGTGCATGCGTATGACAATCCCGGTCGAGGTTATCATCATGACGTCCTCATCCTCGGAGACGAGCTTCATGTTGACGAGCGTACCCGTGACCTCATTGAACACTCCCGCCTTGCTGCCCATCGTGCCGCGTCCGTGCGCGGGATACTGCTCGGCCGCGCATCTTTTGCCGAACCCGTTGGAGGAAACCGTGAGGATGTCCTTACCTTCCTCAATGACGAGCATGTCGACCATCGACTCGCCGGGGCGAAGTTTCATCGCCTTGACACCGGCGGCGCCTCTTCCCATGGCGCGTACGCTCATCTCGTTGAACCTTAAACACTTGCCGTTGGAAGCCGCGACGATGAGCTCCTGGCCACCCGTCGTGTACTGCACGGATATGAGTTTATCGTCGTCCACAAGCCGGATGGCTATCTTGCCGTTCCGGTTTATCCTCGCAAACTCTGACGCGGGGGTCTTTTTTATGAGTCCGCCCCTCGTTGCGAACATGACGAATCCTTCGCACTCCCCGTTTTCATTCACGCGCTCGGGCATTATCGAGCTTATCTTCTCCCCGCCGTCGAGCTGTACGATGTTCTGCACGGCGAGACCGCGCGTGTTGCGCGCGTATTCGGGCACCTCGTACGCGAAGATGGAATATACTTTCCCCGACGTAGAGAAAAGGAGTATCCTGTCGTGCGACGAGCACACGAAAAGACTTTCGACAAAGTCCTCCTCTTTCGGCTTGTGCCCGGTAATTCCCACGCCGCCGCGGTTCTGCGCCCTGTACTCGGAAAGCGGTATCCTTTTTATGTAGCCATCATGTGTGAGAGATATGACGACGCTCTCCACGGGAATGAGGTCAGCGTCCTCGATATCCGTAAAATCAGTGACAATCTCAGTCTTTCTTTCGGAGGGGAACCTCCTTTTAATCTCCATAAGGTCATCCTTTATTATGCCCATGACACGCTCCTCACGGTTTAAGATGTCGTTAAAATCGAGTATGGCGTTTTCAAGACTTTCAAGCTCCTCTCTTAGCTTGTCGACCTCGAGATGTGAAAGCCTGTATAGACGAAGCTCCGCCACGGCTGTGGCCTGGCGTTCATCGAGCTCAAATCTCGACGTCAGCTTCTGGACACAATCCGCCTTGTCGGCGGCGGTCTTGCAAACCTCAACCACCTCATCTATCGAGGCCTGCGCTATGACAAGCCCCCTGACGATGTGTGCGCGCTCCTCAGTCTTGGCAAGGTCGAACCTCGTCCTTCTCGTTATCACCTCTTTTTGGAACTGGAGATAATAATAGAGGAACTCGCGGAGATTGAGAATTTTTGGCGTCCCGTCGACGAGAGCTAACATTATGAGCCCGTCAGAAATCTGGAGGTTCGTGTGCTTGTAGAGGTAGTTTAAAACGACCTGCGCGTTGGCCTCTTTTTTGAGCTCTATGACAATCCTCATGCCGTCGCGGTCGGATTCGTCCCTTATGTCGGATATGCCGTCAATCCTCTTGTCCTTGACGAGCGCCGCTATGTCGACAATGAGTTTTGACTTGTTCACCTGGTAGGGAATCTCGGACACGACTATCCTCGTCCTCTCCTGCGAGCCGCTTTTGTAGTCTTCTATCTCGCACCTCGAGCGGAGGATTATCGAACCTCTTCCGGTCTTGTAGGCCTTCCTCACGCCGCCTCTTCCCATAATGCAGGCGCCGGTCGGAAAATCGGGCGCGGGAATGTACTGCATGAGTTCGTCGACGTCTATGTCGGGATTATCTATCATGGCGACGCATCCGTCTATGACCTCACCCAGATTGTGTGGCGGGATGTTCGTCGCCATGCCGACCGCGATGCCGTCGGAGCCGTTCACCAGAATGTTTGGTATACGCGAGGGCAGAACCGTCGGCTGCATCCCCGTGTCGTCAAACGTCGGATAGAAATCGACGGTCTCCTTGTCGAGGTCCCTAAGCATCTCGGCCGCGAGCTTAGAAAGCCGCGCCTCCGTGTAACGCATCGCCGCTGGGGGATCGCCGTCTACCGACCCGAAGTTTCCGTGCCCCTCTATCAAAGGGAAATTTATCGTGAAGTCCTGCGCGAGCCTCACAAGAGCGTCGTACACGGAAGAGTCACCGTGCGGATGGTATTTGCCGAGACAGTCACCGACTATCCTCGCGCACTTCCTGAACGGTTTGTCCGAATAGAGACCAAGCTCGTGCATGGAGTAAAGAATCCTTCTGTGCACGGGTTTGAGACCGTCTCTCACGTCCGGTATGGCGCGCGAAACATTGACGGCCATGGCGTAAGCTATGAACGATTTTTTGAGCTCTTCATCGACCTCGACTTCCAGCATTTTGGTCATCGAGAGCGTCTTCACAAACTCGTCGGTGAGCTCTTGGCTCGTGTTTTTCTTTGCCATGTCCTCTCCTTATACGTCAAGGTCTTCGACAAGCTTGGCGTTGTCTTCTATGAACTGACGGCGAAGCTCCGGCTCGTCACCCATCAGCATGGAGAAATACCTGTCCGCCTCGACGGCGTCTTCGAGTTTTATCCTCACAAGCGTCCGCCTCGCGGGGTCCATCGTGGTCTCCCAAAGCTGCTCTTTATTCATCTCACCGAGCCCCTTGTACCTTTGGAGCTCGAATTTGCCCTGATGGCTTTCCCTGAACTCGTCAAGGGATTTGTCGTCGTAGAGATAGAGGTCATCCATGCCCTTCGCCGAAACCTTGTAAAGGGGCGGCTTCGCGGCGTAGACGTGCCCGTTTTCGATAAGCGGCCTCATATACCGGAAAAAGAACGTGAGAAGCAGGATCCTTATGTGACTGCCGTCGACGTCGGCGTCGGTCATCATTATTATTCTGTCGTATCTAAGCTTTGTCTCGTCAAAACCGTCCTGTATTCCGCAGCCAAGCGCGGTTATCATCGCCCTTATCTCCTCATTGTCGAGCACCCTGTTTATGCGCACCTTTTCGACGTTCAAAATCTTCCCGCGAAGCGGCATTATCGCCTGAAACCTCCTGTCGCGTCCCTGCTTCGCCGTGCCGCCCGCGGAATCGCCCTCGACTATGTATATCTCACAAAGCTCCGAACGGTTGTCCGAACAGTCCGCGAGCTTCCCGGGAAGCTTTGTGTTTTCAAGATACCCCTTTCTCTTAGTCTCCTCTCTCGCCTTTTTGGCGGCGTCCCTCGCCCTCTGGGCCGTCACACAGCGCGTGACGAGCTCTCTCGCCTCATCCGGATGCTCTTCGAGGTATGTTCCGAACTTGTCGGTCACGGCCTTCTGGACAAAGCCTTTGACGTATATGGAGCAAAGCTTGCTCTTTGTCTGGCTCTCATACTGCGCGTCAGCGATTTTTACGGACACGACGGCGGTGATGCCCTCTCTCACGTCCTCACCGGTAAGCTTGTCGTTTTCCTTGAGAACGCCAAGCCTGTGGCCGCAGTCGTTGACAACCTTCGTGAGCGCCGCCTTGAAGCCTTCAAGATGCGTGCCGCCGTCCGGCTGGCGTATGTTGTTGGAAAATGGGAAAATCTGCTCTGAGAAGCCGTCATTGTACTGTATGGCCACTTCGAGGAATTTGTCGTCGCCTTCCGCGACCTCAAAATATACCGTTTCGGGAAACAGAGTGTTCTTGCCCCTGTTGATATCGTCGATGAAATGAGCGACGCCGCCTTCGTAACAGAACTCCTCCTCGCGGGGAGGGTCGCACCTTAGATCGGTCAGAGTGAGTCTAAGGCCCTTGTTGAGATATGACAGCTCGCGCATGAGAGTCCGAAGCGTTTCGTAAGAAAAGTCAACCGTCGAAAACTTGGTCTCGTCGGGAAGAAACCTGATGAAAGTTCCGGTTTCATCGGTGTCGGCGACAGCCGTGAGAGGTCCGTCCGGAGTGCCGGTGTGATATGACTGCACATATTTTTTGCCGCCCTGGCAGACCTCGGCCGTCAGAGTCTTTGAGAGAGCGTTGACGCACGAGACGCCCACGCCGTGAAGACCGGACGAAATCTTGTATCCGCCCTGCCGCGCGCCGCCGCCGAATTTTCCGCCGGCGTTAAGGTTGGTGAGAGCAAGCTCCACGCCCGATATGCCTTCCTCTTCGTTTATTCCGGTTGGAATGCCGCGCCCGTTGTCACGAACGGAAATTGAACCGTCCTCGTGGACCGTGACGGATATGAGGTCACAGTATCCCGCAAGCGCTTCATCTATGGAATTGTCTAAAACCTCGCGGACGAGCGTGTGAAGCCCTCTCTCATCGGTCGCCCCGATGTACATGCCGGGGTTCTCCTTCACGGGCTCCAGACCTTTGAGGGCCCTCAGTGTGTTCGCGTTGTATTCATCAGTGACTTTTTTTACCATTTTTTTCCTCATTATTTCAAAACTTTTCACTTGTTATATTATTATATAATATAACAAGTGAATTTGTCAAGCTTAAAAGGTCTTTTCATATTATGGTCATGATTTTTCGACGCTAATTTTTAAAAATCTAATATGTCTTTAAGAACGCTCTATTATACGT
>JAJQAJ010000041.1 GCA_021203865.1 Clostridia bacterium | reverse complement strand
TGAAAGTCCTGCCTCCACATTCCTTAAAATCAAAATATATGACAGGATATCTCCCTTGTTCGGACGTGTATTTTTCGGCGCAGTCCCAAATCTTAAGACCCTTAAAATAGGAGGATGTGTCCTCGTCCGTCTTTTCAAAGAAAGTTTTCATCATGTCCAAATTGAGAGACTTGCCAAACCTCCTCGGGCGGGTTATGAGAGACACCTGTGAATGCCCATCTATAAAATCCTTTATGAGAAGCGTTTTGTCGACGTAGTAATAATTTTTCACCGTTTCCTTGAAATCACTGGAGAAAAAGAAAACCTTGTTTTTGTTGTTTTCAGGCATACGCACCCCCACAAAAAAACTCACGTCCCTATTTTACTACACGAAATGCCGAGAATCAAGTCACAAACATAATCTCTCCATTCATGCACAATAAAAGTGCTCTCAAGAGATTGCCATTCGCCTGGGAAATGATATATCAAATTTGTGGTTGATTTCATGTGTTCTAAGTTGTAAAATGCTGCTGTGAATATAAAACGAGGAATCTTATGGACGAAAGAACACTCAAAATACTGACGGAAGCGGCGAAATACGACGTTTCATGTTCTTCATCGGGCACATCAAGAAGCGGCGCCGGCACTGGGATTGGGAACTGCGCCCCATACGGCATATGTCACTCTTTCACACCAGACGGCAGATGCGTCTCTCTTCTTAAAATTCTTCTTTCAAACGACTGTGTCTACGACTGCGAATACTGTCCCAACAAGCATTCGGCGGATGTTGAACGCACAACAGCCACACCAAAAGAAATATGCGATCTCACCGTTGCGTTTTATAAAAGAAACTACATAGAGGGACTTTTTCTCTCCTCCGCCGTCTTTACATCACCTACGAAGACTTCGGAACTTCTTTTAGAAACCGTGAGAATGCTCCGGGAAGACTACGGCTTCAAAGGTTACATTCACCTCAAAGGCATCCCGCACGCAGACGACGAAATAACCGAAAAATGCGCGAGATACGTCGACAGGATGAGTTTCAACATAGAGCTTCCTTCGGAAAAATCCCTGAAACTTCTCTGTCCCCAAAAGACGACTGAGAGCATTACAAGACCCATGAAGCTCCTCCGCGGTGCACAAATCTACGACAAAGAAAACAAAGTGAGAGGAAAGCTTCGATCCATCCCTGCGGGACAGACCACGCAAATGATAGTGGGAGCGTCTGACGAACCGGACAGTCAGATTCTCGCCCTCACGGAAGCTCTTTACAGAAAGATGGATTTGAAGCGCGTCTATTATTCCTCCTACATCCCCGTCGTGCAAAGTCCGTACCTACCCGAAAAGGGAGCGAGCCTCCTGAGAGAACACCGTCTCTACCAAGCCGACTGGCTCATAAGGTTCTACGGCTTTGACGCGTCCGAACTTTTAAACCCGGGTGAGAATCTTTCCGAAGAATACGATCCCAAGTGCGCGTGGGCGCTTGAACACATGGAGCTTTTCCCGGTTGAAGTAAACAGGGCTTCGGTCGAAATGCTTCTCCGCGTCCCTGGAATAGGCCAAAAATCAGCTTACAAAATATGTGCGGCGAGAAGATACGGCAAACTTTCCTTCGACGATTTGAAAAAGATGCGGGTGACCATGAAGCGCGCGAGACATTTCATAACATGCGACGGCAAATTTTATGGTGAGAAAAACTTTTCGGACGTAAAAAAGCTACTATCTGCGGGAGAAGAAAACACGGACATCGAGCAGCTGTCGCTTTTCAGTGACGGCGACGCGGCACTCTCGGCACTGACGGGGGAACTTTGAGAAGGGTTTTCATTACGGATGCCTCCTCCGTTTCGTTCTACACAGCGGTCTTTTTGGCGTACGGAAAAAAAGAAGCGTACATATCGTCGGAAAAAGACACGCAGCTCACCATTGGAGACGAACAACTGTTTGTTGAGGCGGACAGGGAAAAGGCCGAACGCGTCGCAAAGAAAATCACATCGATAGACCGCTTTGCGGAAAGCGAAATTGACAGAGTTCTCCGCTCAAACAAAAAAGAAAAGTGCGAAACTGCTTTTCGCTACATAAAGCTCCTCGTCCGGGAAGAGCGGCCGGTTCGCGGCATGCAGTCACGCCCGGAAATAATCGCCTTGGAAGAGTGTCTTCACTCCGTGTCGAGAGAAATTGACAAATTCAAAGGCTTCATCAGATTCATCGAAACGAATGACGGAGTGTTTTACGCTCCATACTCTCCCGACGCCGACATAACCGACCTTCTCATGCCGCATTTCATCGGAAGGTTTTCCTCACAAAAATTCATCATCCATGACGTGGGAAGGGGATATGCCGCGGCGTATGACGGAAAATCATGGACATCCGGGGACATAGGTCCCGTTGAAATCGAACTTTCCGACGATGAAGGTCTCTTTGAAAGACTCTGGACAAAATACTACGACTCCGTGAACATAGAGGAGCGCGAAAACATAAAACAGATGAAGGGATTCATGCCGGTGAGATACTGGAAGTTTCTTCCTGAAAAAAACGGAGGAGACTTTCCGGGGCATGACACAAGGCGAGGTTAATTTTAACCTGCGGTAATATCCGGGCATCAAAAAAGGAAGCTGGACACACGCTTCCTCTTTTTTTGTACGGGTTTAAATTTTGTCCCCGCCGCCCGGCGCGTCGCCGCTTTCCGAACGGGGAGGATATTCTTCGTCATCGTCTCTCAAAGTGTAATCAAGTTCGACGCTGTCATCCGGCTCCCACTCATACTTTATTCCCAAAAGATCGTCCATGTGCACAATCCTTTCGAGTCCCAGGTGTTTTGTCGCTTTTATCCCTCTCACTCCGTGATATATCATGAATATTCCGACCCACGCTATGGACACGGCCCCCGCTATCCCAATTATCCCGGCGAGAACGTTGAAAACGTGTATATAGTTTATGGCAATCATCTCATAGAGCATGGAATAAAAGAGCGACACAACGGAGACTATGCAGTCGGCGATGGCTATGTGCCTTATCGCCCTCCACACGGGGTTGCGGTACCTGGACGCCCTGATGTACGAAAAAACAGAGAGTATGGCCTTGTATATCGTGTAACCTATGACGACATAGAGTATAAATCTCGGATACTGGGTGACGTTTCCCACAGTGAACATCTCAACTATCGCGAAAGAGAATACAGCGGCGTACGCGACAAGCGCTATGCCTGTGTACATGAATGTGCCGTACGCCCTGTAAAAGTCAACCTCATGCGTTTTGAGCTGGCGGCGGTGCGCATCAAGGCAATACACGCGCATCCCGACGAGGAGAACATACGCGACGGTGAGGGACGCATACCACACCGAACTCATGACACACGCTATGACGAGGTTGTATATGACGTAAAAGATGTTTATTATCGTCGATATCGAGGAAAAAAAGTTGACGCGGTAAGTGTAGTCTGTCGCTATTCTCTCTCCACGTTTGAAGCGGCTTATAATGTCAAGAGCGATTGCCTGAATGCGCTCCATTGAAACTATGACGGTGTATATGACTAGAAAAAGAACCACCGGGAAAAGGCAGTACACGACTATCGCCGCGGTGTCCGCCCGCATATCCAGAAGAAATCCGAAGAAGAAGACGAAATACACTATGGCAAGAACCCAAAGCACGAGCACGGGTATGAGAAGCGGTCTTTTTATGAACGCCACCGTTTTGTTCCAAGCTGTCTTGATGCGGCTCATCCTTCCCCCTCTCAGGTTTTTTAGTTCACGTCCTTATTTTCGCCCTTGGAAGTTTCTTCAATGTCAGACAAAATCCCTGTGAAAAAGTCGCGAAGGCATGATGTGTCGCTCTCTTCAGTCTTACCGGCGTCCGCCATCGCCGCGAGCGAAGGGTCAACCGGAATCTTGGCGACGCGGGGAATGCCGTGTTCAAGTGCCACGGCGTCAACGGAGCTTTCCCCGAAAACGGGAATCTTCGTGTCACAGCAAGGGCATTTCACATATGACATATTCTCGACTATACCGAGAATGGGCACGTTCATCATGTCGGCCATGTTGACGCACTTCCCGACTATCATCCCGACAAGACTCTGTGGCGTCGTCACGACGATGGCGCCGTCAAGCGGGATTGACTGAAAGACCGTGAGCGGAACATCCCCCGTCCCCGGGGGCATATCTATGAACAGTATATCGACGCCTGCCCAAATGACATCGGTCCAGAACTGTGTGACGGTGCCGGAAATGAGCGAGCCCCTCCATATCACGGGCTCGTCCTCATTTTCCAAAAGAAGGTTCATTGACATGACCTGAATGCCCAAATCTTTCGTGACACAGGGCAGAATGCCCTTGTCGGAACCCATGGCGCGCTCGTTAAGGCCGAACATCTTTGGAATTGACGGACCGGTGAGGTCAGCGTCCATGACGGCGACGCTTAGCCCGTGGCGCGCCGCTTCGACCGCGAGGGAAGCGCAGGTCATGGATTTTCCGACACCACCCTTTCCGGATACGACGGCGACGACGTGTTTGATGCTGCTCATCTCATGAGGTTTTTTGAGAAAGTCAGCGGACCTTCTCGATGAACAATCCTTCCCGCAGGAAGAACAATCATATGTGCAATCGGACAAAACAAAAATCTCCTGTGTATTTTACGCTGTAATTTTAGAAAAAACACGAAAAAAAGTCAAATGAATATGCCCGCGGCATCGGACCTCCATTCTCCGGGCGATTTTGACTTGCAAAAAATAACCACATGCATTATCATGTAAATGCTGTGCTAAGTGGGGAGTTAGCGGTGCCCTGTACCTGCAATCCGCTACAGCAGGACCGAATGTCTTTCCCGACTTAAAGCGTGGAAGGCCGCACTTTGTAAGGAGTGTTGATCTCAAGGTCTTATGCAATCAACCACTGTGAACCGTGTCAGGATAGGGATATAGCAGCACTAAGCAGCCCAGTTGGTGTGCCATAAGGTAGCTTTGAGGGAGCCACCTGCACTGTTACCGCTTCGGCGTTTTATGGCAAAAAAGACTGCACAGCATTTTTTAGACCGATAAAGCCGCACTTTGATGCGGCTTTCTTTTTTGAGCGAAAAATTCGGACTTTGGCCGCAATACGGAAAAAGCTCACGTGCGGCAGCGGATTTGGCGACACGAAATGTCTGTCGCCGTCTTTTACGCGGGCACTAAAACAGGCAATTTCCCGCTTTTGACAGCATGAACATAAAAAAATCGGCACGCGGCCGAAACACTTTCCGTTCAAATAATCCGCCTGTGCCGTGATATGAGAATGACAAACCCGCGTCTCACGCAGGTGGGTGCCGCGAAGCGAAGAGTTCAGACTTTCCGTTTTCAAAAAACAGACCTTGCCTATCAACGACAAACTACGGCTCCCTGATTCATTTTGTGGGTTGTGCATAAATTCATACCACGAACACCGCAGACTATTGATATCATTATATAGGCGCCATGGGCAAAAATCAAGCAATCGACCGCATTAAATTTCATCGTGTATTCAACCGGAAACGACGTGCGCATCAGCCGTTTTTGGCGGCTGAACGCTCCCTCGCTCTCGCCTTCGCACGCTGTTCACTGTCGAGTATCCTCTTGCGAATGCGTATGTTTTTGGGTGTGACCTCCAGAAGTTCGTCATCCGCTATGAACTCCAGACATTCTTCAAGGCTCATCTTTTTGGGTGTTATGAGTCTCAGCGCGTCGTCGCTCGCCGCGGCCCTGGTGTTTGTGAGGTGTTTTGTCTTGCACACATTGACGTTTATGTCGTCACTTTTGGGAGTCTCACCTATCACCATACCCTCATACACCGGCGTTCCGGGGCCTATGAAGAGATTACCTCGTCCCTGTGCGTTGAAAAGACCGTACGTCACAGCATCCCCCGTCTCGAATGCCACGAGAGAACCGGAGTCGCGTCTCGCAAAATCCCCTTTGTAGGGCTGATATTCAAGGAATACGCTCGTCATGACGCCCTCGCCCCTCGTGTTTGTCAAAAACTCGCTTTTGAATCCGAAAAGTCCTCTTGACGGCACGATGAACTCTAGTCTCGCTCTGTTTCCTATTGAGCTCATGTGCACGAGCTCACCCTTACGGTTCCCCATGGAAGAGAAGACGGTGCCCGTTGAGTCCTCCGGAACGTCTACAATGAGCCTTTCGACGGGTTCACACTTCTGTCCGTCGATGGTTTTATAGAGAACCTTGGGCGTGGAGACCTGGAACTCATATCCCTCCCTTCTCATCGTCTCTATGAGGATGGAAAGATGCATTTCACCCCTTCCGCAGACGCGGAACGAATCGGCGGTGTTCGTGGGCTCCACCCTGAGCGAGACGTCCTTCAGAAGTTCCTTAAAAAGTCTGTCATGAAGATGGCGCGTGGTGACGAATTTCCCGTCTTTGCCCGCGAACGGAGAATCGTTGACAGAAAAAGTCATCTCCACCGTGGGTTCGGTTATCTTGACGAACTCGTGCGCCTCGACGAAATCCGGGTCACATACCGTGTCGCCTATGTTTATGGATTCGAGGCCGTTGAAGCAGATTATGTCCCCCGCGGCGGCGCTTTCGACGGGGACCCTGGTGAGTCCCTCTATCTGGAAAAGTCCGGAGATTTTCCCCGCCGACTTCGCGTCCGGGTCGTGGTAGTTCGTCACGGCGACCTGCTGGCCCGCGGTGACCACTCCGCGCTCAATCCTTCCTATGCCTATCCTTCCCACATAATCGTTGTAGTCTATGGACGAGCAGAGAATCTGAAGCGGTCCTTTTTCGTCAGCCTCCATGGGAGGTATGTGCGACAAAATAGTTTCAAAAAGAGGCACGAGGTCGCTGTTTGGATGGTCAAGATCGAGTGTCGCCGTGCCGTCCCTTCCCGAACACCATATGACGGGCGACATGAGTTGCTCGTCGGACGCGTCGAGCTCTAAAAGAAGCTCCAAAATTTCGTCCTGAACCTCGGCAAGTCTCGCGTCGGGGCGGTCTATTTTGTTGACAACAATGATAAGCCTGTGTCCCATCTCCAGAGCTTTCTGGACGACGAACCTCGTCTGTGGCATCGGGCCTTCCGCGGCGTCCACAAGGACGAGCACACCCGAGACCATCATCATGACCCTCTCGACTTCACCGGAAAAATCGGCGTGCCCCGGGGTGTCGACTATGTTTATCTTCACGCCTTTGTAGTGTATGGACGTGTTTTTGGAAAGAATGGTAATCCCCCTCTCCCTTTCGAGCGGGTTCGTGTCCATGACCCTCTCCTCAACGGTCTGGTTGTCGCGGAAGGTATGGGACTGTTTCAGCATGGCGTCGACAAGCGTGGTTTTACCGTGGTCGACGTGCGCGATTATGGCGACGTTTCTTATGTCATCTCTCAGCATGTCTTTATTCTCGGTCCTTTTTTTGTGTCAAAACTCAGATTTTGTCTCCCTTTCAAAAAGTTTGAGTATTATATCCATGCAGTTTTTGGCCCCGTCACCGCTTTCAAACGCGTGGCTTAAAAAACAGGCCTCGTAAACCGCCTCGGTTATCGGCATCTCGACGCCGTACCTTTCGGAAAGCTCCTTCATCGCCTTCGCGGTCATGACGCCCTCGGAGAGTTTGTCGAACTTCTGACCCTTCGCCATCATCTCCCCGTACATGCGGTTATGAGAATATTTTGAAAAGAGCGTGGTCTCGTAATCTCCCAGATGCGCGAGCCCGTACGCAGAGCTCATCTTTCCGCCCATTGCCTCTATGAGAAGTCCCACTTCGTGTGCGCCTCTCGCCATGAGCGGGCCTTTGAGACTTTCGTAACCCGCGCCGTCGAGGACGCCGGCTGCTATTCCCATGACGTTTTTCGCGGCGGCGCCTATCTCCGAACCTATGAGGTCACTCCCGTAGTAAAACCTTATGAGCGAGCTTTTGAATGAATCAGCGAGTTCTCTTTTGAGCGCGTCGTTTTCCGAGTCCATGACCATGCAGTTGGGAATGCCTCTCACGAACTCCTGTATGTGCCCGGGTCCCACCCAGACGGCTATCATTTCGGGGTCGACACCCGCCTCTATCAGAACTTCGGAAAGCCTCGCGCCCGTATCGACCTCAATGCCCTTCATGCAGAGGACGAACCTTTTCCCCCCGACGCCGAGGGGCATTATCCTTTTCATGAATCCTCTCAGTCCCTGCGAGGAAATGGAGATTATTATCGTGTCGGAAAAAGACACCGCCTTTTTAAGGTCTGACGTGAGACAAATCGAAGGGTCCAAAGTGACGTACTCGTTTTTTCCGGTCTCGCTCAGAACTTTGTAGGAATAATCGTCCTCCGGCCCCCAGGACACGACCTCGTTTTTAAGAATCGAAGCCTCATACCACGCTATGAAACTGCCCCATCTGCCGCAACCAAGAACTGAAATTTTCATACGCTAAATCGTCTTCCTGTCCTTTAACGCCTGGGACAAAGTCACCTCGTCGGTATACTCTATCTCACCTCCCGCCGGCATGCCGTGGGCGAGCCTTGTGACCTTCACGCCGAGCGGATTTAAAAGCCTCGCTATGTACATGGCGGTCGCGTCGCCTTCGACGTCCGGGTTCGTGGCCATAATCACCTCGTCGACGCCGCCCCGGGATATTCTTTCAAGAAGTTCTCTTATGTGTATGTCATCGGGACCCACGCCCTCCATGGGTGATATGACACCGTGCAGGACGTGATACACACCCTTGTATTCGCGAAGCTTTTCCATAGCGATGACGTCTTTGGGCTCCTTGACAACGCATATGGTGCCCGAGCTTCTCGTCGAGCATATGTCACATAGCTCGCCTTCCGTAAAGTTTCCGCAGACTTTGCAGTACCTCACCTTTCTCTTGCACTCCGTCACGGCGTCGGCGAACTCTTTCGCTTCATCGTCTGACATGCCGATGATTCTGTATGCGTATCTTTGCGCGGTCTTCTGTCCCACTCCGGGGAGTTTTGAAAACTCATTTATGAGCTTCCCTATCGGGTCAATGTAAAAATCCATGTCACTACATGAGCCCGCCCGAATTGCCTAAGGGGCCCATCTTCTCCTCATAAAGTTTTTCCGCCTTTTTGTAACCGTCGTTAATCGCCGCCATGATGAGATCTTCGAGCATGGCGACATCATCTTCGTCACTTAGATCTATCATGCCGGAAAGTTGGCTTCCGAACTCCACGCCGTTGATTTCCTTTTCGCCGTTCATGTAGACGACGACTGTTTCATCGCCCTCCTCACCGCCGCCGGAAAAGCCCAAAACCTCGGCATCTTCAAGCTCTTTTTTAGCCGCGGCCATCTCTTCTTGCATCTTCTGGGCCTGTTTCATGATGTTCTGCATGTTGCCCATGCCGCCGCCGTTTCCTCTGTACGCCATATGTTCACCCCACATACTGTGATTTTTACTTTACTTCAAACTCCTCGCCGAAGTTTTCCTTGAGTGTTTTGATGTCATCCTCTCCTCTGGAAAGAACTTCAATGTCTTCTGTCGTATCCGACTCCATCTTTATGTCGAAGGACTCCACGCCGAGATCGCGGAGGACATCCCCCACGAACGTGCGGTTGCCCTCTTTGTTGAGTCCCCTGTAGACATATTCGTTGTCGGCGAGAAGCACGAGAGTGTCGCCTTCGAGCCTTACTCCGAGATTCATGCAGAGCGTGAAAACCACCGGATTTTTGTGCGTCGTACGAAGCGCCGCCATGAATTTCGCGAAAAGATTTGACGAGGCGACAGCTCCGGCAGGCGCCGCGGGCGCGCTCTCCGTCTTCTCTTCCCCGCCGTCAAAAAGTGCAGGGACATCCTCAGCCTCCTCTTTTTCCCTCTCGATAAGGGAATCCCTCGGCTCGGCGATTGATATGGCGCCTTCTTCAACGAGAATTTCATCCGAAATTTCGGACGTGGGCTCCTCCTTCGGGGGCGAAGCCTTCCTCACATATTGACCGCCCGGCGCAGACGAAGATGGCGCGCCTTCGACGTATCTCGTTATCGTCACCGCCCCGCTTTCAATCTTCTTTTCCAAAGCGGCTATTCTTCCGAGTATCGCGTCAAGGTCATAGTCAGCATCGGGCATGGACGCACGAAGCGCCGCGGTCTCCAAAGTTATTCTCGGGTTCACGGCAAACCTAAGATCCTGTTCAGCCTTCGTGAATATCTCGCTCACACGAAGGATTTTGTGTCCGTCGGCTATCGAAGCGATTTTTACGAGTGCCTCGAAACGGTCACCGGGGAGATTTACTATCTCCTCCGCGTTTCTGCACATCTTAGCGATGGCGCACCAATTGAGAAAATTTAAAATATCGCGGACGAGAACCCCAACGCTCTTTCCGGTGGACAGAATGCCTTCGACTCCCTCCAAGGTCTCTCTCGCGGTTTCCGTAAGAATGGAGGACACGACGCCCGCTATCTCCCCAAAGTCGGCGCTTCCCAGAACTTCGTTGACGTCGTCGTACGACAAAACTCCTTCCGAAAACGACGCACACATGTCGGCTATGGAAAGTGAATCTCTCGCGGAACCCGCTCCCGCCCTCGCTATCGCGGCAACCGCCTCGTCCTCGTATTTCTTGCCCGTCCTGTCAAAGACGGAGCGTATGAGGTTTTCAAGGTCCTCCCTCGGTATGAGTTTGAAATCAAACCTCATGCAGCGTGAAAGTATCGTCGCCGGGATCTTCTGCGGTTCGGTGGTGGCCAAAATGAATATGGCGTGCGCGGGCGGCTCTTCTAAAGTCTTCAAAACGGCATTGAAGGCTGCCGATGAGAGCATATGCACCTCGTCTATTATGTAGACCTTGTACCTGCCGTTCACGGGCGGATACTGCACTTTGTCGCGAAGGTCCCTCATCTCGTCCACACCGTTGTTCGACGCGGCGTCGATTTCGGATATGTCAAGAGAAGATGGAGCCGAGAGCGCCCTGCATACGGCACACTCCCCGCACGGCGACCCGTCTTTGGGGTTAAGGCAGTTGACGGCCTTCGCGAAAATTTTGGCGAGAGTCGTCTTCCCGGTGCCGCGAGGCCCGCAAAAGAGGTACGCATGCCCCACTTTGTCTTCCTTTATTTGGTTTTTGAGTATCTGCACGATGTGCTCCTGGCGCACGACCTCGTCAAAAGTCGTCGGCCGAAAAGCCCTGTAATACGCGAGGTAGCCCATTTTCACGTCCCCCGATTGTTGTTTTTCAGAATTTTGTTCATTTTCCCGTGCGCCCTCGTTATGGCGTTGTCAACGCTCTTTACGCTTTTACTGCATTTTTGGGCGATTTCGGTTTTCTTTTCGCCGTCTAAATACGCCGTCAAGGCGAAATACTCAAAATCAGAAAGCACTTTTTTGAGACTTTCAAAAAACTCCGTCCTATTCTCATTCCTTATCATGACCCCCTCGGGGTTAGTCAAAGGATCCTCGTCAACCACGTCAAAATCCTCTGGAAGCGGGACAACTATCGTCCCTCCCCCGAAGGACATCTTCTTCACGTAATCGATTATGCTGTTCCTAACGCACCTTCTCGCGAACGGACCGAACTTTCCTTTTTTTTCATCAAACGCGGCGATGGCTTTCACCAGGGCTATCATCCCCTCCTGTATGAGGTCTTCCGTGTCATCGCGGCACATGTAAAAGCTTCTCGCTATTGCCCTCACCCCACGCGAGTACCTTGTCAAAAGCTCCTCCGCGGCATCGGCGTCATTTTCTTTGGAAAGTGCCACGAGTCTTTCATCATCAGGTCCGGAAAATTTTTCACACATTTCTTCTTCTCACAACCTCGTACGCTGCGACACCCAGCGCGACAGATGCGTTGAGGGAGTTCACCTTCCCGTAAAGAGGCAAAGATACGACAAAGTCGCTTTTTTCCCTCGTCAGCCTTTTCACGCCGCTGTCCTCGCCGCCTATTATGAGGACGGCTTTTTTTTCTATTTCGGTCTCGTATATGCTTTTGCCGTCAGCTTCGAGAGCATACACCCAGAATCCATTCTTTTTGAGCTCATCTACGGCGGAGTTGAGATTGGTCACCCTCGCGACCTTCACATGGCTCGCGGCCCCCGCCGAAATTCTCACGACCGCCTCGGTGACAGAGGCTGACCTCGAAGAAGGTATCACAACACCGTCCGCGCCGACACACTCGGCTACCCTTATTATTGAGCCCAGATTGTGGACATCCTCTATGCCGTCGCAAAGGATTATGAGTGACTCCTCCTCCGAAGAGGAGATGATGTCATCCAGATTGGCGTATTCATAGTTTCCGCCGTACGCGATGACACCCTGATGGTGTCCCGTGGCGCTCGCTCTGTCCAAAGCTTCCCTGTCGACGAACTGTACTCTTATGCCTGCTCGTCTCGCTTCCGCGAAAACCCTTGCCAGAGAACCCGAAGGGTTTTTCTCCATGCAAATTTTGTCTATGTCCTTACCGGATTTTATGAGCTCCAAAACGGCGTTTCTTCCCTCTGTCAGCATGTTCCCAAAAGCTCCTCTATCCTGTCATATTCTCCGAGAAGATAAAGATAGCCAATGACCGCCTCTATACCCGTTGAGCGCGAATACTCGGCGCTCGTCGCGTGCTTCGCGTGCGTGGGTTTCTTGGCGTTCCTCGCACGCCTGAAAACCTCCTTTTCTTCATCGGTTAAAATGCCCTCTATCTTTTCCAAAAGCCCGTTTTGGCCTGTCGCCGAGACCTTTTCCGCCGTGAGCTTCTGGTATGTCGATGGCTTGACGTCCTTTGTGAGTGCGAGATTGCGTCTCACTATGAGCGACTGCACGGCATCGCCTATGAAGGCGAGGGTGATAGGGCTCATTTTGTTTACTTCATCCCGCGAAGCGGGTTCCAAAAATTTCGCCATGTTCTTTTCAAAGCTTGTTTACAAGGCGCGCGGCCGCGCATTTCAGCAATTTCGGCGCCGGGATTTTCACACCGCGTCGCAAAAGGCCATGTCCGAACCTTCGCGTTCAATCGCGAAAGAGCCTTTGTCCGGGTTTCGTCTCACCCCGTTACTTCTTTTTCAAGACCACTTTCTGCCCGGAAAAGGCGATGCCATACTTGTCGATTTTTGTGATCCCTTTGTCCAGAAGATTGGCGTCGTACCTTCTTTCCTCTATTTGGTTTAGGGCGTGGCTGGCGGCTTTTGCAAGCTGACGCTCTTTGTCCCTTTTTTCAGATTCTATGATTATGCCAGGAAGACCCCTTTCTTTGTTTCTCGGCGTCATCTCAATGTCGTAAAGCCCGTAGCCGGATTTTGACCTCGCCCTTACCTCGTAAACGTCACTCAAATTGGCGGTGAGAGTTATCATAAAGACTTGATACGCGTTCTCGACCGACATCTCCGTCCGGCTCGCGACATGCATGAGATGATACGATATGGCCTCGTAAAGAGTGTCCGCGTCACTTTCCATGAACGCCTGTCTTAGTAGGTCCCCGGCATTGTTTGAACTGCGCCAGATGTATCCCGTGATTTCCTTTTTGTATATGTCACGGACCTCTTTGTTTGGAATGACCACCGTGTAATCATCACCCTCTCTTTTCGTGACTTTGAGATAACCCGTGGCGAGAAGAATGCTGAAAACATTTGAGGGATTTTCTTTGAGAGCGGCGTAAGGCACGTTTTCGTCTATGGGAACGACCGTCTCCCTTCCCTGGACGATATTCATAATTTCAGCGCTTATCTCGGCCGTGGTGATATGAAGCATGTCTTTTATTATGGAGTTTGAAGACGTGCCCGCCCAGTATGTCTCG
>JAJQAJ010000064.1 GCA_021203865.1 Clostridia bacterium | reverse complement strand
GCGACATTCTCTTCGTCGGAATAAATTACGATTCGGGGTCGGATGCCGACGGCTCCGACGGCACATATGCCGTGAGATTTGAGACGGTAAAGATCTAAGCCGCGACTTCCGTTTTGGTGGGAATATCCGAATTCATGCCCGGCGCCATGACGATGCCGGGCATTATTGCAGGTCCCAAAAGTGTTTGAACATTCGCGGGCTAAACTCCTCCGCACTAAAAAAACACATTCCTCGCGGAATGTGCGCTCACATCAGATGTTTTCTTATCGCCTTAATCGCCTGGTCTGCTATAATCATCGACCCTTCATATGTCGGATGCACGCCGTCTTCGGAATACTCCGTGTACTTGCGCGTCTGGCAAAGTCCGTTGAACATTTCGTCGTACGCCACGAACTCATCGGCGATTTCGAGCCCTATGTCGTTGATTATCTGAAGCTCCTTCGCGAACACCGGACGCATGCGTTTTTTGTCCGGCGCGGGAAGAAGGAACGGTTCCAGAAATATGAGGACACATCCCGAGGCCTTAATCCTTGTCAGAAGCTCCCTGAAATCACTTCTGAACGTTTCAAAATCGAGAATCTTGCCGTTTTTGAACTGGTGAATGGTGTTGTTTATACCTATCATCATGACGACGACATCGGGCTCAAGCGCTATGACGTCGCCATCCACTCTTTTCAAAAGGTCGGAAACCTCGTCTCCGGACACGCCTTTGTTGATAAGATCAATGTCCGTGTCGGGATATATGGGGCGAAGCTTGTCGGCAAGCATCTTGGCGTACCCGCATCCCAGGGATTTGGGGTCTTGTCTATCTCTGTCACAGTCGGTGATGGAATCCCCGAAAAACACAATTCTCATCTCGTCTCCATGGGTCCCGTCACTCGGGGTTACGCACGTTTTCAGGAATGAAACAATCATCCACGCAGGATTTCAAAAATCTCTCCAAAGCGTCGGCAACCTCTATGTCCATTTTGCCAAAGAGCGCCTCCGCCTCACTGTAATAGTCCTTGTCAATCTTCAAAGACAGGGTGACGTATTCGTCTTTGCTGCAAAACGCGTTGAGCGCGGGAATGAGGGGATGGCCCTCCTTGAACGACCTTCTGAGCCTTCTGAGATAATAAGGTTTGCCATCCTCAAAGTCGGATAGGTATCCTATGTTGTAAACCACTTTATAGTTTAAACCTATCGTGCCGTTTTGTTCCTTGACTCTGACAGGCTCGACGAGCTGCAGATATTTCCTGCCTTTCTGGATGGTTTCGGCTATAATCATATTCTCTCTCCAAAGATTGAATTTATGACAATATCATAAACTCAACCGTAAAAAAAATCAAGACAAATACCGGTGATTTTTACCTCCGGGAAAGCTTGCCGCCATGCGCTTTTTCATCCATTAAAAACGCCCGGGCATCCGGGCGTCTTCAAAAACATGCGAAATCAAATACCTTCAAAGCTTCATTTCTTCTTTTTAAGCGACAGATGGACGATGTATGTCACGACAAACGCCGCGAAAATGACAAATCCCGAAATTAAGATTCCGTAATTTACGTTCACATCTCCGTTGTAATCCAGCCCGTCGTACCACGCGTCACCGTCAAAGAAATTGTTTAAGATGTAATGTCCCAAGAGAACTGAGAAAATGAGAAGAAGAACGCCGCACACGGCCGAGAGCGAAATTTCCGTGACATCTTTGCGTCCTGCATCGGTGTCATACATGCGCGCCATGATCCCTCGTACCGCCATGAAGGCGAAGAAAATGAAAAGGAATGTGAAAACTTGCGCCGTGACGCCGTATCCGAGCGAACTGTATTCACCAAGGTCCGCGCAGTACTGCATGTATCCCGCGGAATATTTTCCGGAACCTTCCCGGAACGCCGCGAAATACGAATTGTTACTGCGATAATCTCTCGCAAAATCAAAATCATAGCTGTATTTGAACGCAGCACCGGACAAAAGCACGGCCGACACAGCCAAAAGCACGACGCAGACTACGGGAAAGACTATCTCCGTGACGACGTCCGACCTTTCCCCGGCGTCGTAGGACGCCGCGAGGCCTCCGATATATGAGAATGCGACGAGAGTCCCGCCCGATATGAGACCCGCGAGCGAAAGAGAACTTAGTTTGAGGGTCACCTCGGATATGCCGTATGTCACATCAGCCTTGTAGCAATATGAAATCAGGCTTCTTAGCATGAGTACAAAAGCGACATACAGAAAATACGTCGTCAGGATTTTCTTCATGGGCGACTTCTCCGTGTGCCCCGTTATGTACCTTACGAAGGAGACGAACGTCACGCACGTCATGGCTGCCATGGTGAGTATCATGGCCGCCGAAAGTATCGTCCCAAGCACAGCGATGCCTTTTTCCGCTCCGCTCCCCACCCCGGCGTATATGTCGCCGAAGAAATAATAGAGCATCCTCGATGAGGTAAACTCAACGCCGTCGTCAATCTTAGTGTAACTTATTCCCGTGAGAAAAGTGAACACGAAGACCGCGAGAACACCAAGCATGCCGACGATGGAAAACGCCATGAGAAGCGGCGACGGCGCCGTGTTCCGTTTTATTTCCGAAACGGAGCCCGCCATGGCGATGTCGCCGTTTTTCGATTCGTCCCCTTCGGGCAAAACGATGTTCACGGGCTCCACGGGACGGCCGCACGTCGGGCAAAAATCAAGGGGCTCCGTGGGGATCCTGTATCTTTTGTTTTCGTCCAGGGGTTCCCCGCAGTAAACACAGAAGTTCCCGTCAATCGAAAGTCTCCCGCACTTCGCGCAGAGGACAACGCCGTCCACCCTTCTGCCGCATTTTAAACAGTACACCGCATCATCGGGGTTTTTCGTCTTGCAATACTTGCAGTACATAAAACCACACCTCCATGGCGGCCTGAAATTCAACATTTCCGGCAGCCGTATGTCATGGAAAATTTTTCTCCACTAAGAATACCATGGGGGGGGGCGCGGGGGGGGGCGGGGGGGGGCGGGGGGGGGGGGGGGGGGGGGGGGGGGGGG
>JAJQAJ010000001.1:0-12500 GCA_021203865.1 Clostridia bacterium | reverse complement strand
GCTTTTGCAGACAATATGCAGGGACACCCATAAGACGGTCATTGTCATAACTCATAACCAGGCTCTTACCCAAATGGGCGACAGAGTCATACACTTTAAAAACGGCCGTGCGGAATCCGTGGACATCAACAGGAACCCCGTTGACGCACTCACGCTGGAGTGGTAGCCAAATGAAAAAATTCGCCAGGAACACGCTTAGGGAGGCAAGACACGGGTCCGCCCGTTTTGCCGCCATAACCATCATCATAGCATTGGGCGTCGGGTTCATGATAGGCATAATGGAGTTCACTCCGTCCGCGAGACAGTCGATGAACGCGTATCTCCAGGGTGCCAACGTTCATGATGTTTCTTTGAAGGCGAGCTTCGGCTTCACCGAGGATGACGTCGAATTGATTCGCGGTGTCAAGGATTCAGACGGCAACGCGCTGTCAAAAGTCGTGATGCCATATGTGACGTCCGACGTTGTCGCCGACATAACCCACGGCAGCGCGACCATGTCCATGGCGACAAGAATTTACGGTGTCGATTTTGACATTATGGAAAGTGACGAGGGAGTGGACCGGCTGAGCGTCATCGAAGGAAGACTTCCCGAACGCGAGGGGGAATGCGTCGTCCAACGCTCGAACACGAACACAAGGGAGCTTTCAGTCGGGGATAAAATTGAACTGCCGGCTGAGATGTCCACATCGAACACACTGTACGGAGACGTCTACACCCTCGGCGAGCTTGAAGTGGTCGGCATCGTTTCGTCCCCCGAATACTATTATTTTGACGCCCGTGAGATAACCACCCTCGGCACGGGAATTATCGGGACAATCGCGTACACATATGAGAGTTTCTATGATCTTGGAAAAAACGCGATGTATGATTTTCTCGGAACTTCGTACACCGACGTGGGGGTCATTTTAAACGGCGCGGACAAATACACAACGTTCACGGACTCATATGACGAATACATAATGTCCGCCACGGCCTATTACACGGTTCTTTCCGGCACGATAAAGAATGAACAGACGGAAAAGATAATTTCGTCTTTTGATGCGGGAGACGAAATAGTCGGTCTCATTTCAGACTCCGCGCAGGTTTACGCTTTGAGTCTCGTGAGCTCGAATTACAGCTATGCCGGCTTTTCCATGAACGTCGAAAAAGTCAAGGATGTCGCGGGCGTGTTTCCGGTTTTTTTCATTGTTGTCGCGGCCCTTGTCGCGCTCACCTCGATGTCGAGAATGATAGATGAGCAAAGGGGTGACACGGGGACATTCAAAGCGCTCGGATATTCAAACAAAAGGATTGTCGGCAAATACCTCATATATTGCTGTCTCGCCACGGTCCTGGGTGTCGGAATAGGCTATCTTCTGGGATTCAGCGTTCTGCCCATCGTCCTTTGGCAGGCGTATGGGATACTGTACTATCTTCCGAAGCTTATTTTGGTTTTTTCTCCCGTGATAGCCGTCGTGACCCTTGTCGTGGCTCTCGCCGTGACCGTCGCCGTGACCTTGTACGCCTGTATGCCGATAATCTTTGAAAGTCCCGCGAGGATGATGCAGGCGAAAGCCCCCAAACCCGGAAAGAAGATTGTCCTGGAGCGCATACCCGCCTTTTGGAACCGGCTCAGGTTCTCGCAAAAGGCGACGATAAGAAACGTATTTAGATACAAGCGGAATATGCTGCTCACCATAATATCAATAATGGGCTGCACCGCGCTCATATTCGGCGGGTTTGGATTCAGTGATTCAATCACGCACACTCTTGATGTGCAATACGACGAACTGCAGACATATGATCTGAGCATTCAGTACAGCCGCGACGTGAAAGATGACGGGTTTGACGAATTCCTTCTGGCCAACATGTATTACAACCTGTACACCGAGGACGGCACGGTCATCATAAACTCCAAATCCTCGGGGACGCAGTCGGTCACTCTTTTCGGAATACCCGCCGGGGACACAGGGAATGAATATCCCATCAGTGACTTTTTCGCGATTGTGGACGATGGCGGCGATGAAATCAAACTTGAAGGGTCGAGCGTGGCCATATGCGAGAATTACGCCAAAGATTACGGAATAAAAGTCGGTGACACCATAACGTTCATGCGGACCGACGGGACGGAGCTTTGCCTCACGGTCGGGGCAATTCTCAAAAATTACTCCGGCGGCGTGCTCATCGCAGATTATGACTTTCTTGCCGAGGAAGGCTTCGCGTCCGGGTACAACACATATCTTGTTTCTCTCTCGGACGAGTACTTGAACGGCTTGGGGGATGCGTCCTCCGACGCCTCCGCGTATCTTACCGAAATGCTTTTCGCGTGTGACGGCGTCGCGTCCGTAAGTTTCCTTTCGGATACTAGGGCTGTCTACGACGGACTCATATCAATACTCTCATATCTTAGGCTCATACTCATAATTTGCGCGGCGCTCCTCGCCGCAGTGGTGCTCTACAACCTCACGAACATAAACATAGAAGAGAGGAAAAAGGAAATCGCCACTTTGAAGGTTTTAGGTTACATGCGGCCGGAAGTCGCGGGGTACGTTTACAGGGAGAGCGCCGTGCTTGTCGTCGCGGGTGCGATTTTGGGGCTGGGACTCGGCGTCCTTCTTACGTGGTTTGTCGCGTCCAGGATAAGTAACCCTGCGTTCATGCTCTCGTTTTATGTCTCGTGGTGGGTGTACATCGTCGCCTTCGTGATGACTTGTGCCTTCGCCGCCATCGTCTACGCCTGCATGGTGGTGAAGCTCAACAGGATTGAAATGGCTGATTCTTTAAAGCCCGGTGAGTAGACGAAAAAACAGAAAAAGCCGCATTTCGCCGTTTAACCCGGATCCAAATGTTAAATTTAACAAAAATATCCCGTATGCAAAAGGGCGGACGAGCGTGGTCTGCCCTTAGTTTTTATGTATTCTAAATCAGGGAGAATCCGATTTTTAACCCTTCCCATGATTTAATCGGACACTGCCGGTCATATGCTCATGCCGCCTCAGCGTCGATTTTGTTAGTGGCCTCTCGGGATTGCGTTTATTATATATGACGATGTGTCCCATTCCTTTTCTCATCTTTTATCCGAGACAAAAACATAAATAAAAGAGGCTTACATAGATACGGACATATAATGGAGAAATAATTTCCCTTCAGTTTTTTATGTTGCACATCAAAAATTTTATAATTTGCTATTTACAAGTGGGGGGGGACTAAAATCTATTTGATTTTTGAGGCCGCTTATAAATACGCGATTGAATGATGAAGGGGAATACAATGAAAAAACGTAAAGTATCACTTATTATAATGGCGATTGCCATGGCAATTTGCATGGTTCTCTTCGTGTTCCTTCCCGCCTGCAAAAAGGATAAGGACGAAGACGAGGTTTTTGTCGAACACATGCATGAATACGAAGCGTCGTGGGATTGGGGGGCCGACTACACAACTTGTGACGTCACTCTCACTTGCAAATCGACGGATGGTGAGTGCGACATGCCCACCGTGACGGACAAGGCCGATGTCACATCGGTAGAGACCACCGCCGCGACCTGCGAGGGAGATGGAGTCAAGACCTACACCGCGACGTACGAGTACAGAGAAGAGAGGTACACGGACACCATGTACGAGACCCTACCCGCTCTCGGGCACAAATGGCCCGCCACTGACGACGCGGAGAACATCGACTGGCAATGGGGGTCGAGAACAGAAAAAAACGTGTCCTTAGTCGTTACATGTGAAAGGTGCAAAGCCACCCTTTTGGATATGGAAGTCGAGTACGAGACGGACGATGATAACGACGGGGTCCTTTCCGCCAAATGCGAGTTGGATAACGACATTACGTACACGAGCGAGTACAAGACGTCAAACGACCCTACAGAGCACACGCACCACTACGAGGCGGTGGAATGGAGTTGGTCTGAGGACTATTCTTCCTGCGAGGTCACCCTAACATGTGGGGGTATTGTGGGGGAGTGTCCCGAGAGTGAGAAAACCATAACTAAATACGCTACGGTCATTTCAGAGGAGACGGTACCCGCGACCTGCGAGGAGGTTGGTGACATGACCTATACGGCGACCCTCGAATATGGTGGACACACCTACACAAATACAAAAACAGAGACCATAGAGGCTCTCGGGCACGAATATAAAGAGGAAAATGCGGAATGGATCTGGTCTGTTGACTCAGAAGGAAAAGCGAGTGCGACAGTTACCATCGCCTGCTCGAGGGATTCCTCGCATGCCGTGTGGAGTGAGACACAAACCAGCATAGAAATTGGGGATGACGGCCTTTATCATGCGTCCATAGTCGGGCCGGACGGCATTACGCAACTTACGGATAGCTACGGGTTGATTGAGATTCAAACGAAGTATAAAATCGACTTTTCGGACCCCGAAACATACGGATGGATTGGGACACCCACATCAACCGGAACGGACGAAAATACGGGGGAAAGTTTCCTATATCTTGAAAATCTGTCGTCGACCTACACGACGGGTATTCTAAAATTCGTGGCTTCCGGGGCTTCCGTAAACAAAGAGAACGCCGGTGCGCTTTTCACAAACACCAAGAGCAATACTTATTTTGAAATAGATCTTTCCGCTTTTGAGGGTCTCTATGTCTCAATCACCGTAAAAATGAGCACCAACAGCGACACGGCCGGAAGATCGCTCTACATAAACAAGGACAAGAGTACTTCATCCGGTCTCAAATCCGTCACGTCTTCCAACAAGACGGATTATCAAACTTTGGAGTACGGTGGAGTGATATCCGCGGGTGAAACCTTATATCTCACATGGTCTGATAATATAAGAATCTTCACGATTGATATCGAAATCATGAACCCCGACGATGTAACCTCCGAGGTTCGCGACGTGACCCTTGACAAGGCCTCACTTTCCCTTTATGTGGAGGAGACGGAATATCTAACGGCCACCGTCGAAATGACGATAGGAGATTTTACAGGGGCTTACGAATGGTCCTCATCTAATGAAAACGTAGCCAGAGTGGAAGGAAGCGGGAACGGCGCGACAGTCATAGCTGTTGGAAGTGGCGAAGCTACCATTACTGTGAAGGCGGGTGACAAGGAAGCGACCTGCACGGTCACTGTCAAAGAAGAAGGTGCAAAAAGTCAGGAAGAGAGTTTCGTGGTTTCGATTGCCGGGAGTGAAGAGGGACTATCGAGCGACTCCTTCAGCTCGGGTTCGGCGATAACCGACAACTCTTTGTTTACCGTAACCGCTGATGTGAACATGAAATACTACGGCGGAAAGCAGGGAAGTGGCGGGAGCAATCCCAACAGTCTATACGGAGCCCTGCAGGACGGTAGCAATGCAGTAAGTTTCACCGATATGAACGGGACGACACATAACCCGGACCAGGGTATCCAAGTATCTAGCGGGATCACCGCCGGACAAACCGTAGAAAACATTCTTACAATCACCGCGAAGGAAAACATTCAACTTTATGTCTACGTTTCTTGGGCGAACGACGGCTATAGCTCCAATAAATCTGGAACGATATTCTACTCCGTAGACGGAGGGGAGAAAATAGAGAATAACCTTATGCAGAGAAAGACAATATGGACAATATCCGTCGAGCTTTCTGCCGGCCAGACTTTGATGATCGGTGCGACGAACAACGAATCTTCCGATTCCGCGAAACTTTGGTTCTTCGGAGCGGAGGCAAAATTGCTTGACGGTGCAACCGGCGGCGGCTCCTCGGGCGGGGGAACTTTTGAGGACCTTGAAGGCTACGAGTGGGTAACATTCGTCGCTGATATCGAAAGTGCGTACGAAACCACGGGTGCTAAGGACAGCAGCACTAAATCACAAAGTGCCTTCACCGACGGAAAATTCACTTTCCCGAGCAACATGTATTATGAGCCTGAGAGCTCCGGAATAAGCGGGAGCTGGGATGTGAACACCCAGGGCAACAACTCCATAACCGTAGTGCTCACCGGTGTGTACAACAACCTCTCGTTTGTAGGTCGAAGCGACAACACGGTTACGGTCGGGATATATAAGTCCGGGTCGTCCGACGTCATTTACGAGTGGACGCTCGGGTCAACGGTATCGACGTGCAATTACAACACCGCGACGGGATATTATTTGGAGGCGGGCACATATCTCATCACCACATCGGCTACAGCAAGACTCGCAGAAATTACGGCTTACGAATACGTCGAGGAATCGAATCCCGCCGGGATTGAAGCGGGGGCTGCGACGGTCGACTTCTTGTACGGGAGGAGCATTTCCGAATCCGACCTCGGGCTTATCGTGACGCTCGTTTACGAGAACACGAGAACCGAGCCCGTGTCTTCCGGGTACACCACCGACCTTTCTTCTGTCATGACAACTTTCCAGCCCGGCGCAAACACCGTGACAATAACGTATGCCTTTACGGACGCTGGGAGCGGTCAATCGTACGACTTTTCCACAACTGTAACAATATATCTTTATGAGCTTGAAAAAATAGAAATTTCCGATTTTTCGATGGCGTACACCGGCGGCACGTATTACACCAACAACGTTCAAAAAATATACCTTGTGGGTGACACCGTTTCATACGAATACGCCGCCGTCACGGCTACGGCAAGCTATGGTTCGGGGGAAGACAAAGTCTCTACGACATTCATACTCACATCTTCCGAAGTTGACTTCAAAACAACGGATTCGGATGACAATGAAGTCTTCGGCGCGTTCTCTGCTGTCGATACGTACACCGTGACCGCCACTGTCGACGCGTCGCTAAAATTAGGCAGCTCCGTCACGGAGTCGTATGAGGTCAACGTCGTGGCTAGGGAAGGCGCGGACATAACGCAAGTGAATGTGAACCAGGACGCCACGCTCGGAATGGACAGTGCGACAGGCATCTACACCGTGAACACCATCAGTGACGCGGTGCAGCTCATAAAGCTTCTCGGCGCTCCCGATAACGTCAGAAAGTACATCTATGTCGGCGCGGGGCAATACTGGGAGAAAATTTACATCGACATACCCAATCTCACTCTCGTGGGCGCGAACTCTTATGACGGAACTTCCCTCGCCACGAGACAAGACAGCACTACGGGCGGCACAGAAATAGTTTACTGGGCCTTCAACGGACTCATGGACCCTTCCGGCACAACGACATTTAGCACAGTCGGCAGCGCGACGGTCACCGTCGCGAAGGAGGCCATAGGATTTTGCGCCGCGAACATTACATTTAGAAACTACTGGAACACAAACGCGCTCTACTTGGAGTGCAAAGCGATGTACAACGACACGCAGGCCGACGCCGCGTATATCAACGCCGACAAAGTTTACTTCTACAACGTGACTTTCACTGGCTACCACGACACACTCGAAGCAGAGAACGGCAGACAATACTACGACCACTGCTACATAGAAGGGAGAACGGACTACATCTTCGGAAATACGGCGACGTGCTACTTCAGCAACTGCAATATCCACACGATAGGCGCGGGGGACAGCAATAATGGCGGATACGTAATGGCAATAAAAGGCACGGGCGTCAACTACGGATACATATTCAACGGATGTGACTTCACGACAGACCTTGAGACGTACTATACGGGAGATGATGTAGACGAGGACTTCAAATACACGGTTGAAGGAACTGTATCCGTCGCGCGTACGTGGTCCGGAAGCGACATGCATATAGCCATTCTCAACAGCACCTTTGACGCGGGATTTTCCACCGAGGCCTACAACGCCTCCACGGGGAAAGGCGCATCCGGAAAGAACTCCAGATATACGCACATGACATCGGGGCAAGCTCCCACGCCCGGGTATCTTATCGAATACAACAACACCGGCGCCGGGGCGATATCTGAAAGCATAGAAAATACCTGCACGGTTTACACAAACGAATCAGATATTCAAGATTACCTTGATTTTACTAAAATTTTCGCCGATGCGAACGGCAGCGTAAAATACGATGACGACTGGAGCGGAGCGTCCGTTGAGCTCGTCACCGTGACGGTGACCGCGAACGGAAATACTTACAAAGTTACCGGATACAAAAACTCACTCACAATCGCCGATGTCATAGCGGCGATAAAAGAAGAGGATGCGACCATAGAAATCACCGTTTTGTACGGTGAAGACAACAACCCTTTGGATGATTCGACTAAAATAGGTACCGACATGACCTGCTCCGCGGAGACGGCGGCTGCGGACATGACCGTGCCTTCGTCCGTAACTTACGACTTTGGGGCGGATGTAACTATCGAAGAGAGCGGGTACTTCGGGTACCTCGACATTCAGCTTGGGTCAGGATCTTTCTCTTATAACGGCAGCGGGTGGTTCGTTCTCGCGGGAGACGCGACCATTTCTGTCAAACTCTCTGCCGGCTCGGTAATTTCTGTACATATGTATTACACCAACGCCTTAGTTGTGAACGGGCAGGATGTTTCGTGCGAGGTGGAAGGAAACGAGGGAGACTGCACATATACATACATAGCGGCAACGGACGGCGAGACCGTCACGTTCAGCGCGGCTTCGAGCGGTCAGCTTTGCATTGACAAAATAGCCATTACCGTGTATGTGACCTACAATATCGGGGATACAATATCTTTCATCTCCGCGACGGGGTTAAACATCACGGGAAGTGTCGGGGAGTATGCCGGAATAATTGTCGACGCCACGAGCGGGAAACTCGTTGATAATAACGGAAGTTGCTGCCAAATAGGCAATGGGCTTGTTTTGAAGATCTATTCCACCCCCGATGCGACGGCAGTGGTTTATTTCTATCAGGGTGACGGGACATACGCTGCCGATTACACCGTTGAGACGGACGATAAAGGTGTCATCACAATCACAATAACCGGACCCGCAAGCACAAACACCGGCGGGGAAGGAAGTATGTATATCACGTCGATAGAGATTATAGAGAAGACGACATGACGCGTTTCGCGAAAAGAAGTTGAAATTGCTTTTACAATTTTTTCATGGGATCTTCGGGCGCGAGGCTTTCATTTGGTGGCCCCGCGCCTTTTCCATGGGCCCAAGGTCCGCTGGTGGGCTGACACTCATGGCGAGGCTTGCGAAGTATTTGCCAATCAAAAGCCCAAAACATAAATTTATGGCCGAGCCGGATACTTTCTTTTAGCCATGGGAGTGATTAGCGCCCGGCCCTTATCTTTTTCGCCTGTAAAGGCCTTCGCGCTCTCGGTTAAAAATGTTGTGGGCGCGATTTGGGGGCCGGTAACGGTGCCCTTCTCACGTGGTTTGTCGCATCCGGAATAAGCAGCCCCGGCGTTTATGCTCTCATTTTATGTCTCGTGTCGGGTGTATATCGTCGCTTTCGTCATGACTTGCGCCTTCGTCGCCATAGTCTACGCGCGCATGGATGTGAAGCCCAACGGGATTGAAATAGCCGGTTCCTTAACACCTGCGAGTAGGTAAAAAAAGTAGAAAAAATAAGAAAAAAATTTTGCAAATATCTATTGACATGGGCCGGGGAGAGTGTTAAGATGCGTGCGACAAACGATAGGGAGGTGTGATTATGATTGTCACTGCGAACAAAAACAAAAAACTTCGCGATGAAATCGTGAAGTACGTAAACGATATAACTATGTACAGCAACACTTCTGTATATGGCTGCAAACGTTTTGACAAAATCAAGAGCTTTCTTCTCGTTCATCCGGTGATGAAGGGGAAAGAAGGATATGACTGTTATGTCTATGTCATGAAGTCGCTTTCTGAGATAGCCAAAAACATAAAAACGGCGAAGGAGAACGAGGCATATAAAGGCTGCGACGATTTATATGTCTATCTGAAGACTAAGTACAACGAGCCGGTGACCGAGTATGACGTTGGCTGATGAAATTTTATGAAGAGTGCAGAGATTGCCTGCTTAGAAGTCAGATAAGTAAGATAAGCTCAGAGCGAACGGGAGAGGAAGTTGATTTATTTCTGGACGGGTGCGAGCGCATATGCGCGGAAAGGCCCGGGGAATATTCGGCTCCTCTTTTAGTTCGGGACATGGACGCGCTTTACCGCAGTCTTTTCGGCAAGGGAATTGATTACACCGGGACGAAGAAGGTTTGCGACGACGCGATGCTTTCATTGGAAGACGTCATTTCGGAAAAAATAGAAAGCTCGCCCGACACGCTGTGTGAGGCCGTGAAATTCGCCATGGCCGGAAACTACATCGATTTCGCGCACATCACAAGTTTTGACGAGACTTCCGTTTCCATCATCAAGGACGCCGCTGCGAGAGCCGTGCCCGACCCGGATGTGATGGGCTTTCTAAGAAATGATTTGAAAGGCGCGGAAAGCCTCGTTTTTTTGCACGACAACTGCGGAGAGGTTGTTCTTGACAAAATCCTGATATCCGTCATACGAAGGCTCTTTCCGCGTGTCAGGGTCTATTCAGTCGTCCGCGGCGGCGACATAATAAACGATGTCACGCTTGATGACGCTCTGGCATGCGGACTTGACGAGTTTTCCGAGATTGTGCCAAGCGGCGCGTCGATACCGGGGACGTATCTTAAAGCCATCAACGATAGGACGAGGCAGCTTCTCCAAAGCGCCGACGTCATAATTTCCAAAGGCCTCGGAAATTATGAAACACTCTGTGACGAAGGCATGAAAATCTATTATATGTTCATGTGCAAATGCCGGCACATCGCGGAAAAATTTAACGTCCGAATTCACGACACGGTTTTATGCCTCGGAATCTGACCTTTTTGCATGCGTTGCCATTTACGTGGGTGAAAGGCAGCAAATGGCCATACCGCCCTCACTTATCCCATTGTTTTAAAATCGGCAAAACACCTGGATACTTTTTGGGTGTTTTTTTGTGCCGGAATTTCATGCAAAATGTTACAATGGCGGCATGTATTTCTTTTACTTAACGCGCTGTTTTGCTTGACGCATACAACATAATGTGTATAGTGTTTGCATACCTGACGATATAGAGGGGTTAGAGCGATGCCTTTGGTAAAATATTACGATATGCGTGTCGGCATAACGTATGTCCATAACGCTGAGAACTTTTATGACCCTAAAAGAAGCAATCCATATTTACGCACTCTAAGATAGATGGGCAGGCCCTGTCATAGGGGAGATTGCTCCCCGCGTAAAGCCCGGCAGACCGAGATGGAATGCTTCCGAAACACCTAACGCCAGTTTAGACAATGACTATAACCATGTATGAAGATGTCCCCCGTAACCTTGCTGCAAAGGATAGACAAACATCATGTTTCGTATCGATAGCCAAATCCTGTGGTGGTGAGTTGAAATAACCTTATGTTTGGAGTTTTATGCGTACTTCCGAAAGTGAATAAAAGCTTTTCCGCGCTTCGGTTTTTGAGTTTCACGCGCCAAATTTGACACCGGCGGTGGGGTTTGTTAAAATTTATCCAAACATGTGACGGAGATGAGGGTGCAATGTCAGAAGAAGACGAAAAAAAGGCGGAGATAGACGCTGAGGCGATGGGAGGAAATGACGCCGGGGCCCCTGAAATTTCACGGGACGAAGATGTCGTCGAATCTTCGGAAGAAAACGCCGGGGAAGAAGGCGGTTCTGAGACCGGAGAGGGGTCCCTTTCCGGTTACGGCGGGATTTTTGAAGAGGAAGAGGTTGAAAGTGGCGGATACGGCGAATTCGTTGTTGAGGAATTTTCCGCCGATAAAACCACGGACCGCGTGGTCAAGGTCACGCACATGTCGGAGCGACTTGCGAGACACATTGTTTTGTGGGTCTATTTTTCATTCGGTCTTATTCTTTCCGTCGCGTCTCTCGTGCTGGAAGAAATCTATGAGACACACATAATAATAACCGTCTTTCCGTTTGTCGCGGGTGTCCTCATGCTGATCTTCGGGGTGGCGAAGCTCGTCGTCGACATCACCCGCAAAAATTACCTGAATGAAGAAAAGAACTCCACGGCGTCCTCCATCATATTTATAATCATGGGTCTCATAGTCTTGGCTGACACCATAGTCACGCTTGTTGAAAGAGAGCCCGATGAAGAGGAAATAACATTCTGGGCCAACGGCTTTATCGGAATTGTCTGGGGCGTTTACGGACTTGTTGAGGCGGCGAGAGCGTTCAACCACGCGATCAACAGAATGGTCAAACATGAGAACGCGACGTTCCATGTCATCTGGGGTCTCATCGAACTTGTGTTCGCCATCCTGCTCATTTACAACCCCAACGAACACATCGCACTGCATCTCGTGATTTTCGGTCTGCAGCTCATGTTCACGTCAATCACCAGGATGCCGTTCATAAGGGAGCGGGCGATGAGGAAGACATAAAATGCGTATCACAAAATGGGATCTCATGAAACTCGCGGGCACGTTTGACGGCGAACTTGATTTTGAAGACATGACCGAAAAAGAGATGGAGGAAATCTTCGGCGCGCTTCCGGACGACGCATCCCCGGAAGAGATAAAAGCGAGGTACTTTGAGTTTTACGACGACGTCAAGGACAAAACGCAGCCTTTTCACAAATGGAGTGAATAATCGAGTAGGTCAGGAGGATGCTTATCCTCCTTTCCTCTCACACCACCCCGCA
>JAJQAJ010000048.1 GCA_021203865.1 Clostridia bacterium | reverse complement strand
AATTAATCATGAATTGCCTTATTGTACTAATTCTTTCCTATGCAGTTGTCAATCTCCGCTTTTCACCGATATAAACCGGCGGCCCGGCCCGACGTGCATTAAATCACACTCTTAAAATAAGGGCTGACAGCTTTAATATCTTATCAAATAGCCCCCCTTGTAGTCAAGTCAAAAAATTAAAAATTTGGGTGTTTTCAAAACAAATTTTACGGCTGTTGATTGTCAGGGTGATTTCCGGTTTATGGAAACCGGAGCCGCCTTCGCGAGGTCTATGTGACATGCTTTCAATTTTCCGGGTCATGTCGGAGGCAAATGTCGACAGATTAGGATTTTTTCGGGAAAAATCCAGTTTCGGCAGCCGTCAGGCTCTTCACGTAAAGTGAATTCGGAAATTTTTTAAAATTAAAAGCCGTCGCCGACTTTAAACCATGACAAAATTACTAAAATTTCACGTTATGCGAGGCCACATGCAAAAAAACGATGTTTCCGGCACACGGCTCATTTGTCAAGATGTACTCAATCATCCTGTCCTTTCCCTCTTCCAGCTCCAAAGGCAGGCTTTGCACACGTGCCATCCGGGCTCCAGACACAAGCTGGTTCGTAGTCATTCAGGAATCATAGAACATTGTCCCGACAAGTTTTTTGAAAGCATGCTCGTACGACAAAGGACATCGTTCCAAAAGGCATCCCGTCACGGTTATGACAGACGCGCTGATGGACAGCTCCTCTTTTTCCTTCTCTTTTTATCATATTCTCCATTCCACCTCGTAGATCCTATCACCATGTCGTAACACCAAGAAAAACCCTCCGACTTTCTGCGTGTGAGAACGAAATGCAGCCACTCCTCATCGGCGTCGGAAAAGAGCTTGACATTCAAGCGCCGCATGACCCTCTCATTCAGAGTTATTTCGTAAAGGTGCTCGCATACCTCGTCTGAGACGTGTCTTTTCAAGGCTTCCCTGCATTTGATGCATCATGCCTATGGCCTTTTCATGGAGACGGCCATATAGAACCCCTTTCCATAATCTTTGAGAGAACGCCCTTTGCTCACGTCAATCCCTAAATATATCGTGTTGGCAATTTCTCTGTCCGTCATCCTGTCACCTCATATTCTGCTTTCTTATGCTCGCATTGTAACACAATAAATACAGCAACTCAAAATTTACGCGTCAAACATCCCTGACGATGGGGCCTTTGATTGCCAAAGTAAATTCTACAGCTTCCAAATCAAAGAGCCCGGTGAAATGTAGTAACCCCTGTTTTCCACTAGTTACAGCTTTTTTAGTAGCCCTAATGCGCATGGTGTTGTTATCTGAAACTTAGACGGTATTGTCAAAGTTTGTCTAAAAAGCCACACAAAATTTTTAACCATTTTTATGACCATGCCCTGCCTTCGGCGGGCACAAGCAACATGAAAACAGGTTTTTTTAACCTAGCATCATTGCGTAGTTCCCGGATATTTCCAACCAAATTGTAAATCATCAATGTTTTTTTGCCGTCACGCAAAGTTCACGATTGCCTGCCGCCGAGAGCCGTGATAAAATCAAAACATGGAAATATCAACAGCAAATGAAATTTTATCCGAGCTCACAAGACTTTATCCGGACGCAAGGCCGGCGTTGAAATACAGCTCCCCATATGAGCTGCTCGTCGCGGTGATTCTTTCCGCGCAATGCACGGACGAAAGGGTAAACAAGGTGACTGAAGTACTTTTCAAAAATTACAACACTCCGGAAAAAATACTGACACTTACCCGGGAAGAGCTGGAAAAATACATATATTCCTGCGGATTTTTCAGAGCGAAAGCGTCACACATCCTGTCGGCGTCAAAAGATATCATCGAAAAATATGGCGGCGAGGTGCCCGGAACTCAGGAAAAACTCAAAACACTTTCCGGCGTCGGACAGAAAACCGCCAACGTGGTTTACGCCGTCGCGTTCGGAGGGGACGCCATCGCGGTGGACACACACGTCTTCAGGGTGTCAAACAGACTGGGACTCGCCAGCGCCTCCACACCGGAAAAAACCGAGGAACAGCTGAAACAGATCATTCCGCGTGAGGAATGGTCAAAGGCCCACCACCTTATAATCTATCACGGCAGGCGGGTATGTCACTCCCAAAAACCCGACTGTCAAAACTGCACGCTTAGGAATCTTTGTGAGCATCCGCACTGACGGGAACCTCGGATGTCAAAATTTTTGACAATAAACGCTTTCCCTGCCTGTCACATAAAATCATTGCAAAAAAACGAAAAGTTTGATATCATGGTTGACGTTCCTAATCCCGGGAGGTTGACAAATGCTTTGCAAATACTGTGGGAAAGAGGCCGGTGAAAATTATTTGTATTGCCCGTTTTGCGGAAGAAAATTATCCGACGCCGATACTGCGTCACGGACAGAAAACACGCCGGCAGAAAGTCCCGCGGAAAACGCCGCCACGACATCAAAAAACGAATCACTTGACTTATCTGACGCGTTAAGCTGCAGATGGATTGACGACGGCAACGAAGAAATCATTGCCGACGGGGAAACGACCGAGACATCGGAAACGTATCTGGCAGCCCGGCCCGGCAAAACATATGAATATGGCAATGAAGCTACGGAGTCTGACGAATCACCGTCTGCTGCCGAAGAAGAACATGACGGCAGCGAAAAGCCGGTCATCATAAACAACTATTACAACACCGACACAAATAGCATCCTTGACGATCTCCACTGCGGGAGACGCACCAAAATTGCACTTGGACTCTCAATCGGCGGACTGGCCGCATTCTGCTTTGGGCTCATCTTTTTCGTGGCTTACCTCTTTTTCTTCATACCGGGGATAATCGTAAGCGCGGCGGCATTTCTGATAAGTCTTGTCTCACTGATTCAGATGAGAAACAGGAACACCCAAAGATGGAAATGGATGATAATATTCAACATGGTGCTGAGCTCCGTGGACATAATATTGCTCTCGTCTGCCATGTCCGCGTGTGCCGAGGCATGCAGCTGTCTCATGAACGGTTAAAAAAAACGGCGGGATAAAACCTGCCGCTTATTTTCTTTCAAAATCACATGAAAACGTCCATTATCCACTCCGACTCGGTTACCCATAGGACAATCCACACAATGAGCGAAACAACCCCCACGACAAAAGCCGCGATGGCGGTCCAGTTGCGCATGTTGCATTTTTTCATCTTGACAAGAGCGACAATCCCGACAATGACACCGACGGCGCTCATGATGCAGTAGTATTCACCGAGGAAAAGGGAAAAAAGCGATATTATGAGCCCCACCGTGCCGACTTTGTTCGGTTTGTCGGGTTCATACGCGTATTCGGGTTCGGCCTCATACAGCGTCTGGGACGTATAGTTGACAGGCGCTCCGCATTTCGGACAGAGGAAGCAGCCGCCTTCTATTTCAGCGCCGCAATTTTTGCAAATCATATTTCATCTCCTGATGAAATCCGAAAAGATCATGTAAACAGACAAATTTCACGTATAGAGATGATAATCTTTATACGTTTTTTTGTAGGCGCGCTTGGCGGCCTTTCTCGCTTTTTTCTCGCTTATGGTCTTCCAGTCTTCTATTTGCCTTTCTTCGAGCTTCTCCGCGTCCGCTTCGTTCTTTTTTGCCACGGCCGCGCGTTTTTTCTCCAGCCTCTCCTGTTTCTTTTTCCCGCTCATAAAATCCCGCTCCGATATGGTTTCCATTTGTGACATTATAGTAACATCAAATCATGGGGCCGTCAAGCTTATCAAAAGGTCGCTTTTTACATAAACTAAAAGACCCCGGACGAATCCGAGACCTTTTATTCTCTCTATACCAAAAGGCATATTTTTCTCTATTAAAGAACTTTCGCGATGACGCCGGAGCCTACCGTCTTACCGCCCTCACGGATGGCGAAACGAAGCTGCTCTTCAACCGCAACGGGTTTGATGAGCTCAACCGTTATCTCGACGTTGTCCCCAGGCATAACCATTTCTATTCCTTCGGGAAGCGCGATGGAGCCCGTGACGTCCGTCGTCCTTATGAAGAACTGGGGACGATAGTGGTTGAAGAACGGGGTATGACGTCCGCCCTCGTCTGCTTTCAGGACGTAAACCTGAGCCGTGAATTTTGTCGATGTCTTCACGGAACCGGGCTTCGCGAGAACCTGACCTTTTTCTATGGCGTGACGGTCAATGCCACGAAGAAGCGCGCCGATGTTGTAGCCCGCGATCGCCTCATCGACGCTCTTGTGGAACATCTCGAGTCCGGTGATGACGGTGGTCATGGGTTTTTCGATGAGTCCGACAATCTCGGCGGGATCGCCGACGTGAGCTTTACCTCTTTCTACCCTGCCCGTCGCAACGGTGCCACGACCGGAAATCGTGAACACGTCCTCGACGGGAAGAAGGAACGGTTTATCCGTGTCACGCTGAGGCGTGGGGATGTATTGGTCAACGGCGTCAAGGAGCTCAAGGACACACTGACATGCGGGATGAGCGAGGATCTCTTCCGGCGGAAGGTCCGAAGTTGAAACTTCCAAAGCCTTAAGAGCGGAACCCTTGATGATGGGAATGTCGTCCCCGGGGAACTCATAGCTGTTGAGAAGATCGCGAAGCTCCATCTCGACGAGCTCAAGGAGCTCGGGGTCATCCATCTGGTCGGTCTTATTGAGGAAAACGACGATATAAGGCACACCTACCTGACGGGCAAGAAGGATGTGCTCCCTTGTCTGAGGCATGGGGCCTTCGGGTGCGGCAACCACGAGGATCGCTCCGTCCATCTGGGCCGCGCCAGTTATCATGTTCTTGACATAGTCGGCATGTCCCGGGCAGTCAACGTGCGCATAGTGACGTTTCTCGGTCTCATACTCGACGTGTGCGGTGTTGATCGTTATTCCACGGGCCTTTTCTTCGGGGGCCTTATCGATCTCTTCGAACTTCGTCTTCTTCGCCAAACCTTTGCAAGCCATAATCATAGTGATAGCTGCGGTCAGCGTGGTTTTGCCGTGGTCAACGTGGCCGATGGTGCCGATGTTGACGTGGGGTTTAGAGCTGTCATACTTAGCTTTTGCCATTTTCTGTTTCTCCTGTTATTATTTACTATTGAAATAACTTCCGCCAAAGCGGCGCAGCTATCTGTCATTTCTTAATTTAGCTGCAGTACTCATCCTTTCGGAAACATATGTATTATAAAATCTTTACCCAAAAAACACAAATAAATTTAGCGTCGTTTTTTTTCTACTTCTTGGAATTGGAACCGAGGATGTTCTCCGACACTGATTTGGGAACCTCGAAATAGTGGTCGAACTGCATCGTGAACTGTCCCCTTCCCTGCGTTCTCGACCTCAAATCGGTGGCGTATCCGAACATCTCCGACAAGGGGACAAGCGCGTCGACTATTTTTGCTCCGCCCCTGTCGTCCGTTGAAACAATCGTGCCCCTTCTTCCCGTGATGTTGCCCATCACGTCGCCGAAGTAATCGTCGGGCACAATGACCTCCACCTTCATGATGGGCTCCAAAAGCACGGCGTTGGCTTTTTTCATTCCGTCCCTGAAAGCCATGGAACCAGCGATGTGGAACGCGAGTTCGGATGAGTCCACTTCATGGAAACTTCCGTCATACACTTCCACTTTGAAATCGACAACTTCGTATCCGGCCAAAAATCCGCTCTTCGCGGCCTCGCGTATGCCCTTGTCAATCGCGGGAATGTATTCTTTGGGAATTGACCCGCCGACAGTCTTGTCGGTGAATTCGTATCCCTTGCCGGGCTCATTGGGAATGAGTCTTATTTTGCAGTGACCGTACTGACCCTTGCCCCCGGACTGACGTTTATAAAGACCTTCTGCCTCAACCGCCTTCCTTATGGTTTCGCGGTACGCGACCTGGGGCGCGCCGACGTTTGCCTCCACTTTGAACTCACGAAGAAGTCTGTCGACAATGATGTCCAGGTGAAGCTCGCCCATTCCGGCGATGATGGTCTGTCCGGTGTCCTGGTCCGTGTACGTGCGGAACGTAGGGTCTTCCTCGGCGAGTTTGACGAGGGCGGCAGTCATTTTGTCCTGCCCGGCCTTGGTCTTCGGCTCTATGGAAAGCTGAATAACGGGCTCCGCGAACGTCATCTGCTCGAGGACGATGGGTTTGTTCTCCGCGCAGAGCGTGTCACCCGTTGTGGACTCTTTCAGACCGACTATGGCGCATATGTCACCGGAATAAATCATCGGGATGTCAGTGCGACTGTTGGAGTGCATCTGAACGAGCCTTCCCACTCTCTCCCTTTTCTCCTTCGTGGAGTTGTAGACATACGAACCGCTCTCCAAAACGCCCGAATATGCTCTGAAATACGCGAGCCTTCCCACAAACGGATCGGTGGCGATTTTGAAAACAAGTCCCGAAAACGGCTCGTCGTCGTCCGTCCTTCTCTCCTCTTCATTCCCGGTCCTGGGATTGACACCCTTCACGTGGGCGACATCCACGGGAGAGGGAAGATAATCTATGACGGCGTCCAGAAGCATCTGCACGCCCTTGTTCTTATAGGACGAACCGCAGAGCACGGGGGTGCATTTCATCGCTATTGTGGCGGCCCTGAGGCCTTTCCTTATTTCGTCGGGCGTGAGTTCCATGGTTTCGAGAAATTTCGCCATGAGTTCGTCATCGCCGTCCGCCGCGGCCTCCATGACGCGCATGTGCGCCTCTTCCGCCTCGGCCCGCATGTCTTCGGGTATCACGTCTTTGTGATAAATCTTCCCGTCATCACTGTCATAGATTTCGGATTCCATCTCAACGAGGTCAACTATTCCCCTGAAGGTTTCTTCCTTTCCTATCGGCAGTTCCACGGGCACGGGATTGGCGTTGAGTCTTTCCCTCATCATGTTCACGGCGCGATTGAAATCCGCGCCGAGAATGTCCATTTTGTTGATGTACGCGATGCGGGGGACGGAATATTTATCCGCCTGGCGCCACACCGTCTCAGACTGCGGCTCGACTCCGCCTTTCGCGCAGAACGTCGCAATCGTGCCGTCAAGAACCCTTAGGGACCTTTCCACCTCAACGGTGAAATCCACGTGCCCCGGGGTGTCTATGATGTTTATCCTGCACTCATCCTCTTTGCTCTGCCCGCTTCTGACCCAATGACATGTCGTCGCGGCCGACGTTATGGTGATTCCGCGCTCCTGCTCCTGAACCATCCAGTCCATGGTCGCAGCGCCGTCATGCACCTCGCCCATCTTGTGATTGATCCCGGTATAATAAAGAATCCTTTCCGTCGTCGTAGTCTTGCCCGCATCGATGTGTGCCATTATGCCTATGTTGCGGGTGTGCAACAAATCGTATTCTCTCGCCATTATACCCCCGGTCAGAATCTAAAATGTGCGAACGCCTTGTTGGCCTCTGCCATCCTGTGCGTGTCTTCCTTCTTTTTTACGGACCCGCCGGTGTTGTTCGCCGCATCCATGAGTTCAGCGGCGAGCTTGTTGCACATATTCCTTTCCGAACGCTTTCTCGTGTTTATGACAAGCCAGCGTATCGCGAGAGTCTGACGTCTCTCGGGTCTGATTTCGATGGGAACCTGGTAGTTTGCACCGCCTATTCTCCTCGCTTTGACTTCCAAAACCGGCATTATGTTGGCTATGGCCTGGTTGAACACCTCCATGGGGTCACGGCCGGTTTTTTCTCTTATGATGTCCAGCGCGTCATAAACAATGTTCTGCGCGCATCCCTTTCTGCCGTCATACATTATTTGGTTTATGACTTTTGTCAAAACCTTGCTGCCGTACACGGGATCGGGCAAGACATCCCTTTTAGGTACTGAACCTCTTCTGGGCATGTTGTTTTTCCTCCTCGATTTTTAATGGTATACCGATGGTACCCGTTAAATAAGCTATTGCTTGCCATGATGATGGTAGCAAACCTTCTCCGCCGACAGGCGAATACTGCCTACTTTTGTCCGGTTAAGGGTAAAACATAATCCGCATTGGATTTCATCCGAATAAGTAGGAATTTGTTCTGAGCGTCAGTTTTTATGCTTTGGGACGCTTAGTGCCGTAGCGCGAACGGGACTGGCGTCTCTTGGGGATGCCGGCGGTGTCCAAAGCTCCGCGCACAACATGATAACGAACGCCGGGAAGATCCTTCACACGTCCGCCGCGGACAAGAACAGATGAGTGCTCCTGAAGGTTGTGACCTTCGCCCGGGATGTAGACGATGCCTTCCTGCTTGTTCGTCAGCCTAACCCTGGCGATTTTACGAATCGCCGAATTGGGCTTTTTAGGCGTCGTCGTCGTGACTGACAGACACACGCCTCTTTTCTGAGGGCACTTGTCGAGAATGGGGGATTTGCTCTTCTCCACCTGTCTCTCTCTGCCGTGCCTTATAAGCTGATTTATTGTGGGCATATCTTTCCTCCTTATTTTACTCGGAAATGAATTCCTGTGGATTATATGTCTTCCCCGCCACCCTTAAACGCGAGGCAGAAATCAAGCTTTTATACGTGCTTTTTCCGCACAAAAAAACATTGCCCGCCGTAACGTGCATTGCAAATTATACGAAAGAGAAAAATTTTTGTCAAACGAAAAACGGGGTCAAAACGTTGACCTCACCTGCCGCATGAGGGCAAACCCGGATCTTTTGACGGACGAGAGCGCGCCGTGTTTTTTCAGTTCATGACGACATCCTTTAATGCCTCATACTTTTTTTCGGCGAGGGCCCTTAGAGAAGTTAAGTCGAAATTTCCCGAAAACACCTCTTCGGCGACATCCTTCGCGGCAAAAACGGTGTCAACGCTAAATCTTAGATTTCTAAGCTCCGTCATCATCCTGCCGCTCTGTTTGAGACCTATGAAGTCACCGCTCCCGCGCATGTTCATGTCGCTTTCCGCGATCTCGAAGCCGTCCGAACTATTTTTTATAATGGCGAGTCTTTTTTTCGCGTCCGGGGTGTCCGCGCCCATGAAAAGAAAACACTGGCTTTTCTCAGCCCCTCTTCCCACGCGCCCTCTCAGCTGGTGAAGCTGCGAAAGCCCGAACCTTTCGGCGTTGTAAATGACCATGATGGTGGCGCCGGGCACGTCCACACCCACCTCTATCACCGTCGTGGAGACGAGACACGCGTATTTCCCGTCTTTAAAATCGCGCATGATGTCATTTTTCTCGGCGTCGGGCATGCGTCCGTGCAGGAGAGCGATTTCGACACCGGGCATTTTTTCGCGAAGCTCGGCATGAAGTTCTGTCACCGATTTTATGGTGCCCTCCTCATCCTCTTCTATTCTGGGACACACGAAATAACACTGCCTTCCGCCCCTCACCATTCCCGCGACATATTCTATGAGCGAGTCGTACTGGTCCGGGGTCACAATCGATGTGTCGATTTTCTGTCTGTTTTCCGGTTTGTCCTTTATGGTCGTTATGTCAAGGTCGCCGTAAAAAATGAGGGAGAGAGTTCTCGGTATCGGCGTCGCCGACATGACCAGAAGGTCGCACATGCCGCCTTTGTCGGAAAGCTCCGACCTTTGCGCGACCCCGAAGCGATGCTGTTCGTCGCAGACCGCAAGGGCGAGATTTTTAAATTCGACATCCTTTTGTATGACGGCGTGAGTCCCGCAGACAATGTCTATCTCCCCGGCCTTGAGCGCCGCCTTCACCGCCTTCTTCTCTCCCGCTTTGACGGAGCCGGAAAGATACGCGACTTTGTAATCGGGGAAATATTTTTCCATGACATCGGCCGTCTGTCTCGCCAGAACCTCGGTAGGGGACATCATGGCGGCCTGAAATCCCGACTTCACCGCCATATATATCGCCGTCAGCGCGACGGCGGTCTTCCCGCATCCCACGTCGCCCTGGAGGAGCCTATTCATCCTCTGCGTGCCGCGAAGGTCCCTGAATATGGCGTTGACGGCATCCTTCTGCCCCTTGGTGAACTCGAAGGGAAACCGCGACGCGAAAGAGCGGACGTCGGCGGCCGTGGCGGTATAGACGCAGGGCCGGGCACCGTTCCCGTCCCCCTTGGCCATCCTGAACGCTGAAATCAGGAGAAAATACTCTTCCAGGGCAATTCTCGCCGCTCCCTCGTCCGTCTCCTCCATAGTCATGGGGCAATGCACCTTGCGGTACGCCTCGGAAAGCGGCATGAGAGAGCGCCTTTCGGCGACGGGCCCGGGGATGGCGCTGTTTAAGACCGTGCGGCCGAGAGCCTGCTTCACGATGCTGCGCATGACCCCCTGCGTCAGCGAGCCGGCGACCGGATAGACCGGCGCGACGCCCGTGAGTTTAACGTTGCTGTCGGCTTTCTCGAAAAGCGGATTCACCATGCTGCCCACGAAATTGTATCTTTTGTAAAGGCGGCCGTAGAAAAAATACTCGCCCGGCGTGAGAGTCTTCATCACGTAAAACTGGTTGAACCAGACTGCGCTGAAAGAACATCCCTCCTGGACGCACGTCGCCTTGACGTACTTCCGCTTGCCCTCCACCATTTCAACGCTTAAGACGCTGCACTTTGTGAGTATGATATCATTGTGATAACATGACAAAACGGACACGCACCTCGTCATGTCCATGTATGTCCTTGGGAAAAGCTTCACAAGGTCCTCAACCGAGAAAATACCGAGTTTATTCAGGTCCTTCGCCCTCTTGTCGCTCACATATGTCAGCACCCTGATGTCCATGCGCGCCCCATAAATTTAAGGCGCCGTACGGCGCCCGCTTTCGCTTATTCAAGAGATATTATATAGTAGTAGATCGGCTGACCGCCGTAGAGACATTCCACGTCACATTCGGGAAACTTCTCCGCGACTTTATCCTGCATGGCGGCGGCCTCCTCCTCCGTGACCTCCGAGCCGAAATACAGCGTTATGACCTCATGTTCATCGCTTTTCAGCGTGTCAATGAGCGCGAGCGTCGTCTCCGCGACGTCAGTGCCGGTGGAGAGAATCTTTTTCGCGTCAAGTCCGATTATGTCCCCTTCCTGAAGGTTGAACCCGTTCATGGTCGTGTTTCTGACCGCGTATGTGACCTGGCCCACGGTAACGTTGTCAATGGCGTGCGTCATGTTGGTCTTGTTCTCGGGTACGGAATCCTCCATGTTGAACTGCAGCGCCGCGGCTATGCCCTGCGGCACGTTCTTCGTGGGGATGACATGGATGGTCCGGTTGGTGACGAGACCCTTCGCCTGCTCCGCGGCGAGGATTATGTTGGAGTTGTTGGGGAAGACGAAGACGTTTGAGGCGTTTATCTTCTGCACGGCGTCGGCGATGTCCTGGGCCGACGGGTTCATTGTCTGGCCGCCGGTTATGACCCTGTCGACGAGAAGGTCTTTAAATATCTCCGCGAGTCCCTCCCCGGAGGCGATGGCGAGCATTCCCATCTCTTTCTTCTCAGCCTCAAGCTTTCTCCTCACCTCGCGGTTCTGCTCCAGCATGTTCTCAATCTTGATTCTGTCGAGTTCGCCAAGCTCCAGCGCATAACCCAACGCGACGCCTGGAGTGTTGGTGTGAACGTGGACCTTTATGAGGTCGAGATCGCCTATGCAGATTACCGAATCACCTATCCCCATGAGACGTTCTTTAAGCTTGGTTATGTCGGCGAGAGTGGTCATCTGTTTTAAGTTGATGACGAAAAACTCCGTGCAGTACGCGAATTCGATTTCACCGAGATCGAGATTTATTATCTCTGAATTGTCCCCGCCGAAATCGTCCGAAGAGGTGGCCGTCACACTCCCGCCTTCCGTGGGAATTTCGGCGTTCTCGTCACCCGTGAATGCTGAAAGGAAGCCCCTCATTATGGTCATGAGACCCACGCCGCCGGAATCGACCACACCCGCTTTTTTGAGGACGGGCAGAAGTTCGGGGGTCCCGGCGACCGACTTGTCGCCGACCTCTATGAGAGCCTGCAAAAACTCCTCGAAATACTTGTGCTTTGAAGCGAGTTTCCCCGCCTGTTCGCTCATCTCCCTTATGACCGTGAGAATGGTGCCCTCTTTGGGCACGGACACCGCACCGTACGCCACCTTCATGCCGGACTCGAGGGCCTTGGCGAAGACCTTGGTGTCAAAGGTGTTGGCGACCTCCGCCAGCGTGGAACACATACCCCTCAGTATCTGGGAAGAGATGACGCCCGAGTTGCCCCTCGCGCCCTTGAGCGCGCCCTTGGACACCGCGTCGCATATCTCCTGGAAGCGGTTGGACGTGCACGCGTTCATCTCCCGGACCGCCGACTGAAGTGTGAGCGACATGTTGGTACCCGTGTCGCCGTCCGGCACAGGAAAGACATTCAGAGAGTCTATTTTGGCTCTGTTGTTTTCTAACATTTTGGCACAGCCGACTATCATCCGTCTGAATTCTGTGCTGTTTACTGTTCTCTGCATCTGCACACCTGCGGTAACAACGCAAAAGAGGGCTAAAATTACAATTTAACCCCGACGATGTTGACGTTCACGGTGTCAACTATCATGCCCGTGAACCTTTCAACCTTGTATTTGATTGACTCCTTCATCGACTCCGCGACGGCGTTTATGGACACGCCGTACTTTATGATGACACTTACGTCTATGAAAATTCTGTCTCCGGAGGTCGTCACTTTGATGCCTCTTTCATAGGAGTGTTTTTTGTGGATGAGCTCGTAAAGAGAGTCCCTGAATCTCTTGGGGGCCATCTCCACAATGCCGTAGCACTCAAGGGTGGCGTTGGACGCCACTTTGGCTATCGTGTAATCCGAGATTGAAATTTTTCCGAACACGTTTCTTGTGCTGACTGACATAACTTAACTCCGATATAGGAATTTTATACTATGACATGATTTTTTGCAAGTTTTTTTGTGATATCGACGGGCGGCGCGGCGGCGCGCGTAAAAAAAACACCGAAGGCAATCTTCGGCGAAAAGTGCGGCCGCCTTCCGGGCGGCGGGGAAAAAATTAGTCTTTGTCGAGCATCGAGTCCATGACGGCGTTGTATCTTTCACCCGCGACATCAATGCCGTCAAGTCCGCTTTCAAGGCGCCCTAGCTCCTCCCCCGAGAGAGTCAGCGACGCGGCGTCCATGTTTTCCCTCATCCTTGAAACTCTCTTCGTTCCCGGAATGGGCACGATGAAGTCGCCCCTGGACAAAACCCACGCGAGAGACAACTGGGCCGCGGTACAGCCTTTTTCCGACGCGGCTTTTCCGACAAATTCGACAAGCTCCATGTTGCGTTCAAGATTGGTCCCGAGATACCTCGGCGCGTCATGTCTGAAATCGTTTTCCGGAAATTTTGAATCTTTCTTTATCTCACCCGTGAGCATCTGACGGCCAAGCGGGGAAAAAGCGACAAAACCTATCCCGAGCTCCCGGCAAAGGGGAATGGTGTCTTTTTCGTGGTTTCTGTAAAGTATCGAATACTCACTCTGCACCACCGTAACCGGACACACCGCGTGAGCGGCGCGTATGGTCTTCGCGCTCGCCTCCGAAAGGCCCCAGCTTAAAATCTTGCCCTCCTTCATGAGTTTTTCCATCTCGAGCGCCACCTCCTCAATGGGCACGAGTGGGTCAACCCTGTGCTGGTAAAGAATGTCTATCCTGTCGGTTTTAAGCCTTCTGAGACTGCCTTCCACAGCGAGACGGATGTCCTCTCTTTCAGAGCTTAAACGCCTCTCTTTCGGAAATCTCCCGTGCAAGTTGTGCCCGAACTTCGTGGCGATGACAACCTCATCGCGAATGGGAAGAAGCGCCTCCCCCAAAAGTTCCTCATTGGTGAAAGGCCCGTAAACCTCCGCGGTGTCAAAGAGGGTGTAGCCCATGTCGAAAGCCGCGCGAATGTTTTTCACGCTCTCGTTTTTTTCCAAAAAAGGAGGGTAGCTCTGGGAAAAACCCATGCACCCGAGTCCGATTGCGGACACGTTAAGTTTTCCGCCCAGCTGTCTCATGACTGAAAATCCTTTCCCCTCTCGATTATTTTGGCGCGGGACTCGACTTTGCTGTCGGCAGTGATTATTGTCTCGCCTATTCTGTCAGCCGCCACAATCCCGCTTCTGACGTTTTTGACGGACAGTATTTCGCCGCTTATCCCGGCGTCGACGTCCGAATACTCAAAAGCGAGGTCACACTCCTCCGTCGTGCAGTTTATGAGCCTAAGTCCTTTGCAGTAGCAGAGGGGCTGTGTGCCTTTGATGTGACAGTCTATGAGCGTGAGGTTTTCCGAATACCATCCGAGATACTCCCCGTCTATTACACTCCCATGCACCGTGACGTTTTTGGAATGCCAAAACGCGTCCTTTGTTTTGAACGTGCATCCGCGAAATTCGGAGTCCTTGACGTACTGAAAGGAATATTTCCCGCGAAGATTGAGCTCCGTCGCCTCGACGTCCCTGCATTCAAAAAAGGCGTATTCCGATTCGATGTCCGTGGCAGAAAGTTTGACGTGCCTAAGCTTCCACCCGAACTCGGGAGATGCGGCGTCGCACGACTCCAGCGTGACCTTTGAACACTCCCTCAGCGCCTTTATCCCCAAAAATCTGCAGCCGGACGCGCGGACGTCCTTCGCGTACCATATGGCGGCCCGGCAATCCGGGGTGAACTCTGATGACGACAGTTTAACACCGTCGGCGTGCCAGAGCGGATACCTCAGCGCGAAACGGCAGCCCGTCGCCCTGACTTTCTGACTTTCTTTAAGCGCGGATTCGCCGTCTTCCTCACCCTCAAACCTGCAGTCATAAAGTTCGACAAGCCGCGCTCCGTACAGGGCGCGTTCCTCGCCGAACCTCAAACCGTCATATCTCGTGTATTTGTCTTTTTGGGAATCTTTGCTCATTTTCAAATCCAGCCCGCTGTGTATCAGATTTTAACGCTCTCACCGAAACCATACTATCACAGCGGAAAATCAAAAATCAAGCAAAAGGCGAAAGGGTAATTTTGCCCCGCTCACACGTCCGCCGAGGTGAGCTTCTCATAGAGGCTGTCCGAAGAAAAGATGGTCCCGGCGCCTATAACCGACGAATGAACGGGATCCCGGCTCACCCGCACGGGAATGGAGAGCCTGCCCTCAATGTATTCTTTAAGTCCGTCAATCTTCGCGCCGCCGCCGGAGAGGTATATTCCTCCCGCGGTTATCTCCGATGAGACCTCGGCAGGAAGTTTGTTTATCACAAGCTCAGCGTATTCCAGAATTTTGTCCGTGTACAGGGTTATGACGGGCTTTATGTTGAAAGCTCTCAGCGCGCATGACGCGGGCGCTCCGTCCCTCACGGACGTCCCTTCGACAACCATGAGCTTTTCGTCGCCGTCCAGAAGATTGCCTATGGTGATTTTAAGTCTCTCCGCGGTAATGGGCCCAATTTTGATGCCGTAGTTCTCCGCGACGAAGGAGATGAGGTGCACGTCTATGTTCCCGCTGCCGAGATTTATTGTGGCGCCCGAAATAATGCCGCCGAGAGTCAGCGCGGCGATGTTGGTGACGGCGTGTCCGATGTCAAGACAGAATACCGGCCGCTCCTCCGTGAGTTTAACGCTGTGCCCTAAGATGGCCGCGTCGGGAAGAGCGGTGAATGACACCCTGCCTAGTCCCACGGCCCTCGCGAGCTCTATGTATTTCGCTTTGAGCTCCGGCGTGTATCCGCACGGCAGAACAAAGAGGACGTCGCACCGCTTGCACTGTGACGCCTTTATCTCAATCTTTTCAAGGAAATATCTCATGAGATTAGAAAGAAGCCGCGGAGAGTCTATGTCGCCCTCCTTCACGGGATTGATGATTTCGGTCCTCGCGGCGGCTTTGCCGTCTATCGCCCGGGCTCTGTTCCCGAACGCGACGCATTTCAGCGCCGGAGAATCTTTTTCCACGGCGACACACGTGGCCTCCGAAAGCACCACGCCGTTTCCTATTTTGTATATCTTTGTGGTCTTGGACCCTATGTCAACAGCCAAACGTATCATTTCGACATTTCCTCTAACATTTGCCTTAAAAGCTCCATCGGGAGACCCACCACGTTTGAATAACTCCCTTCATAACTTTTGACGATGTTGCCGTCCTGTATGCCGTACGCCCCGGCCTTGTCCATCGGCGATCCGCTTTTCACATACCCGTCGATAAACCCGTCCGAAAGGTCAAAAAACGTGACGCGCGTCACGTCGTGGGAGACGAGCGTCCTTCCTCCCCGGAAAAGACAAAGACCAGATATGACCTCATGCGTCCTTCCGGACAGCGCGCGCAGCATGCGCCGGGCGTCTTTTTCATCTCCGGGTTTGCCGAAGATTTCCCCGTCGCACACCACCATCGTGTCCGCGGCGATAATTGTGTCAGTGTCGTCAAGTGCAAAAAGCCTCTCTTTCACGTCGGACATCTTGTCGCAGGCGAGTTTTTCCGCATTCATCTCCGGGGCAAGGCCGGGCAAAATCTTCTCCGAAATTTCGGCGGGGAAAACCGTGAATTTCTCTATGAGGCCGCCAAGAAGCTCTTCGCGCCTTTTTGAGGCGCTGGCGAGATAAAATTTTCCCATGTCACAAAATTTATGCCGCTTGATTTAGCGGCATGTTTTTTACAGGATTTCCAGATTTTTGTGGAAGGATTTTTTGAACTCCGCCGCGGCGGAGAGAGCGTCCCTTATTTCAAGGTCGGCGTCACCCTCCGTGGTGGTCTTCATGATGACCGAGTCTCCCAATATGTCACAGTCGATTCCCGTCACCACGCCGGACATGGACCTATCCAGACTTTCCGCTATCCTTAATATGACACCAAGTTTTTTGACAATCTCCAAATCGTCATCGTTTAAGATGTCCTTGTACTTCGCCCACTCGTAAGCCGAAATGTCCTCACGCTTATGACAGCACGCGGTGAAAGCGGCCAGAACTATCTCCCTGTGCGTGACCCCGTAGAGTGTGGAGTTGAGTATCATGTAGCAGCTGTGGCGCTGATGGTTGTAATACTTTATCCTCATTCCGCAGTCATGAAGTGCGGCGGCTATCTTCAAAATGCGCAGGTTCGCCCTCGGGAACTTGTGCAGCACTCTGAGCTGTTTGAAAAGTATCCCCGAAAGCTGCAGAACGTGCTCCACATGATGCTCTTCGCAGCCGTAGTATTTGACGAGCGTGTTGAGGGAATACCCCAAAACATCGGATATCGGCTTTTCCATCGTCTGGGGATTGGCCTGGTTGAACATTATGCCCTCGCGAAGCCCCGCTCCGGAAAAAGTTATTTTGGACACGCCTATGTGCCCTGTGAACGATTTGATGATGGCGAAGGCCGCGGGCAAAATGTCCGCCCTTTCGGCTGAAAGGCCCTTTATCTTCTTCTTTTTGTCGAGATCGAGAACCTTTATCATGTCATACACGGACAAAAAATCATCGGTGTCCATGACATAGTTGTGCACCGTGTCAAGAGGATATTTACGGACCATCTTGTTGATTTTGAAAAGGTTCCTGAAAGACCCGCCGACCCCGATGAGCCGCGTGTCGGGATCGAGGCTTTGCAGCCAGTCTATCTGTGAAAGCTCCCCCGCGACATACTCTTCAACTTTTTTCGCCTGCTCCTCGGGTTTCAGGTCACTGTCGGCGAACTTGCTTGTCAGCGTCATCGCGCCGAAAGGCAGGGTGACATGGTTTAAAACGTTTCTGCGGTTGTAATAGACAATTTTTGTGGCTCCGCCGCCTATCTCCAAAATAATCCCCTTGGGAATGTCCATCGTGTTAATAACTCCGCGGTACACCAAAAGAGCTTCCTCTTCCGCGGAAAGGACCTTTATCTTAATGCCGCAGTTGGCCTGTATCTCATCCAGAAAACTTCTCTGGTTTTTCGCGCGACGGACTGCCGCCGTGGCGACGGCTATGATGCGTGAAACACCGGACGCTTCACAGAGTCTTCTGAACATTTTGAGCGTCTTAATGGTTTCGTTCACGCGCTGAGGCTTCAAAAAGCCGTCCGCCTCCATGTCCTGACCTAAACGAACCGTCTGTTTTAGTTCGTCCACGACCATGAAATAACCTTCATCGAAGAGATTGACAATCACAAGTCTAGCCGAATTCGAGCCTAAATCAATTATGCCTATTTTTTCCAAGTCAAACTCCTTATCTGCCCTGTTCATTATGCCGGGCAAAGCGGCGCGGGAAACTCCCCCACCGTTGACGCATTATAGCATTTTGCCAAAAGATTGTCAATATCGAAATTTTGCTGACCCCCGGTTAAATTTGTCAAAAACTGTCAAAAATACGCCGAAACGGGCGTTTTTTAACCCCAAATCGGCGTTTTTTTGTTAAAATTTCTCAAAAAAATTTTTTGTTTCTTTATACCACGCGGTCCGGGAATTCTTCCCGCGCTAAAAGACGGCGTTCATCTGACAAGCACTCTTTTTATCTTGCCGACGTACATGGTGTGAAAATCCTTTTTGGGATAGTTTCTTTCGATGATACCCTTGTCGACGAACCCCTCTTCCTTTATCGGGGCGGCGTAAACCTTCTCGCAAATGAAGACGAGCTTCGCGTCGGAAAAATAAACCGTTCCGTCAATCTCGTCCGTTTTAAGTCCGGTCGCGGTTATTTTATCCTCGTTTTTCCCGCTGTGGCTTCCCATGTACGACATCTCTTCTCTCTTTTCCCGTCCGAACGTGCTCAGGGAAAAATACGCGTTTTCGTCCATGAACTTCTTCGTGTGTCTCTGTGGCCTCACGTAGCATACCACCGTGGGAGAGTTGTCGTCCCAGATGCAGCCGATGTGTCCCCAAGACACGGTCATGGCGTTGCAGTTTCCCTTCTTTCCGGCCGCGAGAAGCATCCAGTCGCCGCCAATCATGTCGAACACGTTTAGGCCAAGCGTTTTTACGTCTATATCCTTCATGTCATCCTCCTCAACGTTTCATTGTGACTCTAAGAAGCGTTATCTTCTCGGCGGCGTATCTGACGACGGAAATGGTCGCCATGTCGCCGTTTATGTTCTGCTGTCTCGTGAAGCCTCCGTCCTGGACGCCTTCTTCAACACTGACGGCCAGAACATCGGACGCGAAATTACCTTTTCTCAGGACGTCCAGGGCTTTCCCCTCCGCCTCATAATAAACCCTTATCCTGTCGGTGACTTCAAAGCCCGCCTCTTTCCTCATGTTCTGAATCCTGGAGACTATCTCCCTCTCCGTCCCCTCTTCGATAAGTTCCGGGGTGAGGGCGGTGTCGAGCGCCACGGTGATGCCTCTTTCCGCCGAGGACGCGTACCCCTCCGCACTCTCCGTGAATATCTGTATGTCGTCCGCCGTGAGGATGACCCCGTCACCTATGTCGATCTCTCCCTCCTTCGTCGCCGCGACAACCGCTGCCGCGTCACATGAGGAAAGATATTTCGTGATTTCCGGAAGTTTCCTTCCGTATTTGGGGCCGAGGGTTTTGAGCTGGGGTTTTAATCTGTAACTTATGTACTTCGAGGCGTCGTCGGAAACCCTGTAATTTTTCACGTTGAGCTCGTCAAGGATTATGGCCTTTTCGTCTTCTGAAAGTGTGACGTTTTCACCGGACACAACTATCATCTCAGAAAGAGGTTGTCTGTTTTTGATTCCGGCCTCATTCCTCGCGGCCCGGCCTATCGCGACTATGCGCGTCACCCTATCCATGCCGCGCTCTAAATTTACGTCGATGAAACTTTCGTCACATTCGGGAAACGGACAAAGATGCACGGAGGAGGGTGCGTCTTTCATGACGCCCGCCACGAGATTCTGATACATCATTTCGGCAATGAACGGCGTGAACGGGGCGGTGAGGCGAGAAAATTCCGTGAGCACGGTGTAGAGTGTCGTGTACGCGGCCGCCTTGTCATCCGTCATTTCGGGACCCCAGTACCTGTCGCGGCACCTCCTCACATACCAGTTTGAGAGGAGATCGACGAAATCCTGCATGGCTCTCGCGCTTTCGGTTATCTCATACCGGGAAAGTCCCCCGTCGACGAGCTTTATGAGCGAATGGAGCTTCGAGAGAATCCATTTGTCCATGAGGCTGAGTTTCACCTTTTTTATGTCGTAACGGGAGGGATTGTACCCGTCTATCTCAGCGTAGAGAGTGAAAAAAGCGTATGTGTTCCAAAGCGTCCCTATGTACTTTCTCTGGACCTCGCCCACGGCCTCTTCATAAAACCTCGACGGAAGATACGGCGCCGATGAGGTATAGAAATACCAGCGCACGGCGTCCGCGCCCTCCTTGTCGAGAACAGTGAATGGATCGACGACGTTACCTTTATGCTTGGACATCTTTATGCCGTTTTTGTCGTTGACGTGCCCGAGAACTATGCAGTTTTTGAAGGGTGCCTTCCCGAATAGGATGGTGTTGATGACGAGGAGAGTGTAAAACCACCCGCGAGTCTGGTCCACTGCCTCAGAAATGAAGTCGGCGGGGAAAGTCGAATTGAAAAGTTCGGCGTTCTCAAACGGATAGTGATACTGGGCGAACGGCATGGACCCGGAGTCAAACCAGCAGTCGATGACTTCCTTTGTTCTGGACATCCTGCCCCCGCACGCGGGACATGCGCAGGTGAGAGAATCGAGATACGGCCGGTGAAGCTCTATCTTCGCGTCCGCCGGAAGACCACATTTTTCGCGAAGCTCTCTTTTGCTGCCGATAACTTCTGTCTTTCCGCACTTCGGACACACCCAGACGGGAAGCGGTGTTCCCCAATACCTGTCGCGGGAAAGCCCCCAGTCTATCATGTTCTCGAGGAAGTTTCCCATCCTGCCTTCTTTGATGTTTTCAGGAATCCAGTTCACTGACCTGTTCGCGGCGATGATCTCATCCTTATCCTTTGTCACCTCTATGAACCATGAAGACCTCGCGTAATAGAGGAGCGGCGTGTCGCACCTCCAGCAATGCGGATAATCATGCTCGAACGGGATGACTTTAAAAAGCTTGCCGTCCCTTTCCAGCATGTCGAGGATGACTTTGTCCGCGTCTTTCGCGAAAAGTCCGTTGAGAGCCGGCACCCTTTCATCGAAACAGCCCCTTTCATTGACGAGCTGAACCACGGGAAGAGCGTAACGCTTCCCGACCCTGTAGTCGTCTTCGCCGAAAGCGGGCGCGATGTGCACAATGCCGGTGCCGTCGCTCATGGTGACGTAACCGTCCGTGACGACGAAATGACTCTTCGCCGCGACTTCCGCGGGCGTCACGCGTTTTATCTCCTCCGCAGTGTCGGAAAAGAGCGGTTCGTATTCAAGCCCCTCCCATTCCTTCCCGAGCTTTCTTTCGACGATTTCAGTTCCACCGTCAAAAAAGTTGCCCGCGAGAGACTCAGCCAAAATATAGCTCTCGCCATCGCATTTCAGCTCGACATAGTATTTGTCGGGGTTCATGCAAAGAGCGACGTTTGAAGGGAGCGTCCAAGGCGTCGTCGTCCAGGCGAGAAGATACCTTCCCTCCGATCCTTTGACTTTAAACTTCGCGACGGCCGTGTTCTCCCTGACGAGTTTGTAACCCTGGGCCACCTCATGCGACGAAAGCGCCGTGCCGCAGCGCGGGCAATACGGCACGATTTTGTGCCCTTTGTACAAAAGCCCTTTTTCGTGCATGGTTTTGAGTGCCCACCATTCTGACTCGATGTAGTCATCATCGTAAGTCACGTAAGGGTTTTCCATGTCGGCCCAGTAACCCACGCGGTCCGACATTATCTCCCACTCGCTCTTATACTTCCACACGGACTGTTTGCATTTCTGTATGAACGGCTCTATGCCGTATTCCTCTATCTGCTGCTTTCCGTCGATGCCGAGTGATTTTTCCACCTCGAGTTCAACGGGGAGTCCGTGCGTGTCCCAGCCGGCCTTGCGGAGGACATGTTTCCCTTTCATGGTCTCATACCTTGGAATTATGTCCTTCATGACGCGGGTCAGAATGTGTCCTATATGCGGCTTCCCGTTGGCGGTCGGGGGGCCGTCATAAAAAGAGAACTCCTCGCCACCCTCACGGGAACTCACGGAATCCTCAAAGATGTCGTTTTTCTTCCAGAAATCGATTATCTCCTTTTCTCTCTCGACGAAATTCAAAGTCGTGTCCACTTTTTTAAACATTTTCTACCTCGTTTTGAATGTCATGAAACTTCCCTGTCCGCTTTGCATCGTTTAAAACCTTTCCGGCACTTTTCGGTCATAAAAGTCACATTAATATCTATTTACAAATCTATGATAGCATCTTTTTGAAAAGTGTTCAAGCGCGTTTGAGCTTGTAAGTTGGTGCGGGGAGATTTCCCCCGGACACTCCCCGGTCATCAGAAAAAAACTGCTTTCAGATTTTGCCCATTCGCGCTCTTTAAACCAGCCTTGACAAAATCACGGGAAGATCGGAACATGGCGTATCTTCCGCGTCGGGAAAAGACGCGCCCTCGGCCATGCGGAAATATATTTCACCATAGCGGTATTCTCGCGGCCGCGTTCTTGGACATGCCGGAGAACATGCCACGTATATACATGTTGTATCCTTCCGACGCTATCATCGCGGCGTTGTCCGTGCATCGCGCCAAAGCCGGCAATATTAATTTTAACCCATGCTCAGAGCACGCCCGGCTCATTTCCGCTCTGAGATATTCGTTCGCGGCGACCCCGCCGCCGCATGTCACAGTCTCCACCCCGAGCGCGAGCGCGAACTCCACCGTTCTTTTGACGAGCGGGTCAATCGCGGCCTTCGTGAAGCTCGCCGCAACGTCCGCCCTGTCAACGGCAGTCCCACGTTGCTCCGCCCTCTGACAATAGTTCATGACAGATGTCTTGAGTCCCGAATAGGAAAATCTAAGCGCGGATTTGTCCCTCACCTCCGCAGACGGGAAAGTTATCGTCGCACTGCCTTCCTTCGCGAGCCTCTGGATGTTTGGCCCGCCGGGATACGGAAGTCCGAGAACCCTCGCGCATTTGTCGAACGCCTCACCCACCGCGTCGTCAGACGTCTCCGCCAGAACCTCAAATCTCTCTTCGTCAACGGTGTGAAGTATCGCAGTGTGCCCGCCGCTCGCGAGAAGTGTGACAAACGGAGGCATAAGCCGCGGATCTTCCAGATACGCGGAAGCGATGTGCCCCCTTATGTGGTTGACGGCGAGAAAAGGTACGCGGAGTGCGTAGGCGAGAGCCTTCCCGAACGACAGTCCGACGAGAAGCGAACCCAAAAGCCCGGCTCCGTATGTGGCGGCGACGGCGTCCACACAACGAACTGAAAGCCCGGCTTTTTCAAGCGCTTTTTTTGTAACGAGATCGACAGCGTCGGTGTGCGCGCGTGACGCTATTTCCGGCACGACGCCGCCGTATTTTTCCATGAGCGCGGCGGAAGACATGACTTCGTCGGAAAGCACGCATCTTCCTTTTATGACGGCACACGCGGTGTCATCGCATGAAGATTCAATCCCGAGTATGACGGGCTCATCTTTAATTTTGTAACCTGACAAATCGTACATGGCACCACCGCGAAGATTTTTCCCTCCCGTCAAAAGGACTGCCGCAATGTCCTGCGACAGTCCGCACTCGGTTTTTAAGATTCCACATATATGTCGTTGAAGCCGTCCGGGTCGCTGTCGGCGACACTCGCGACGATGACACTCGCCGCCGCGCTTTTCGACATGGACGTCCTCTCTTCCGCCTCGTACTTATTGACGTCGTCCATGTATTTGTTGTACGTTTCCTTGTAGGCGTCCTCGGCAGCCTTCTTTCTGAGGATTCTTTCAAGTCTCTTGCGCTCTCTCTTGTTGGCGATTTTGGAAACCTCTATCGGGTCGTTGACGAAAAATTCGAGCTTTCTCGCCTCGACAAGGAAGATTCTGGTCCTCCGCAGCGATATGTATTTATTCCTGTAAAGCACCTTGACCACATACCTCATGTTGTTGAGGTGCGTCTCGAATTTGTCGAGTTCTTCGGCGTTGAAACCCTCGCGGACCATGGTTTCGAGCACACCGCCCATGGAAGACGCGTCAACGAGAATCCTGTCGGCAAAAGCCAACGCGGTGCGTTTGTTGCGCACTTTCCTGTAGATGTTGAGATAATACTTGGCGAATTTCAGATTCGCGTCGTTGAGAAATGTTTCATATTTCATATGTCTTCCCCCGAAGCGTGCGCTCTCACACGGTTTTTTTGAGGTAATCTATTATGAAGCCCTGGATGTCGCCGTCCATGACGGCCTGCACGTTACTGTTCTCGTATCCCGTCCTGTGGTCCTTTACAAGCGTGTACGGACAGAACACGTATGAACGTATCTGGCTCCCCCACTCTATCTTTTTTATTTCGCCTTTAATCTCGGCGTTCGCCGCCTCGCGCTCTCTTATCTGCCGTTCCAGAAGTTTCGCGCGAAGATACTGGAAGGCCTTTTCTTTGTTCTGGAGCTGGCTCCTCTCGTTCTGACACGTGACAACAATCCCGGTGGGGAAATGTGTGATTCGTATGGCCGTCTCAGTCTTGTTGACCTTCTGTCCGCCAGCGCCGCTCGACCTGAAAAGGTCTATCCTTATGTCCTCATCCTTTATCTCTATTTCGTCGTCATCCTCGACCTCGGGCATGACCTCGAGAGAAGCGAACGATGTGTGCCTTCTCTTGTTGCTGTCAAAGGGAGAGATCCTGACCAGGCGATGCACACCCTTTTCAGCTTTTAAATAACCGTACGCGTTTTCACCCTCAACGCTGAAACTCACCGATTTTAGACCGGCGCCGTCGCCGTCCTCCGATTCGAGTTCGGTGAGGACGTACCCGGATTTCTCGCAGTAACGGATGTACATGCGGTAGAGCATCTGCGTCCAGTCGCAAGCTTCCGTGCCGCCGGCCCCCGCGTGAAGAGACAAAATGGCGTTGCAGGCGTCGTATTTGCCGCTGAGAAGCGCACTAATCCTCATGTTTTCCAGATCATCCTCGGCGACGGAAATCATCCTGTCGAGCTCCGGCACGAGACTGTCATCCCCGGCCTCCTCTATGAGGTCGACAAACGCGTTCGCCTCATCCAAGGCGTACTTTCCCTTCTCATACGAGGCCATCTTCCCCTCGATTGAAGATATCTGCCTCGCGACCGACTTGCTCTTTTCCAAATCGCCCCACACCTCGGGGCTTTGCTCTTCCTCTTTTAATACTTTAAGCTTTTCTCCGAGATTGTCAATATCCAGAGCGTATTTTGTCTCCGCCAGAACGTCGGCGAGGGATTTTAGTTTCAGTCTGTAGTCATCCGCCTTGAACATAACTTAATTGCTGCCGTTGAGCACACTCCCACAGCACTTCTTGTATTTCTTCCCGCTGCCGCAGGGACAGGGGTCATTGGGTCCGATTTTCTTTTTGGCCTTAACGGGCGCGGGCGCGGAATCCATGTTGGTCACATATTCCTGGGGCTGCTGATTTTTTCTCAGCGAATCGAGAAGATTGCCGGCGCCGGGGCCTTGCTGCGACGGAGTCCTGTTCGCCGCCGCCGCGGTATTTTCCGCGGCCAAAGCTTTCTGCGAAGGCTCGGAAGGAGCCTTTTCCGCCGCCGCGGGTTTTTCCGCGGTCTTCTCGGGCTGCTGCTGACGCCTCTGCTGGCTCGTGTTCACCATTCTGCCTTTGAGGAGCATGTAGATGGACGATGTCTGGATCCTCTCTATCATGTCGGAGAACATCTCATACCCTTCCTCTTTGTATGCGAGAACGGGGTCCTGCTGGGCGTATCCGCGAAGGCCGATGCCCTTTCTCAGCTGGTCCATGGCGTCTATGTGGTCAACCCAGTTTCTGTCCACCGTGCGAAGAAGCACATCGCGCTCTATCTGACTGAAGTTTATTTTCTCAAATCCTCCGGCGACCGGGATGAGTATCTTGCCTATTTCCTCTATCTTCTTTTCATACCCCTTCGTGACGGCGTTCGTTATTTTCTCTATCGCCGTTTCGTAGTCCCAGTTTTCGAGCCTCTTCCTCGTGATGACGTAGTCACACTCGTCTGGGAAAACCCTCTCTTTAAGGGCTTTGTTGAGCTCGTCCTCGTCCCACTTTTCGGGCATCGCGCTCGTGTCCACGGTCTCGCCGACGACTTTGGCGACATAGTCGGGTATGTATTTGAGCATCTGCTCGTGTATGTCCTCACCGCGGAGAACCTTCATGCGCTCGGCGTAGATGGTCTTGCGCTGTTCGTTCATGACCTCGTCGTATTCGAGCGTCCTCTTCCTTATGCCGAAGTTCCTGCCCTCGATCTGCTTTTGCGCGTTCTCTATGGACCTCGAAAGCATCTTTGACTGCAACGACTCGCTCTCGTTGAGAAGAGTGTCATATATGTTTTTGAGCCTCTCACCGCCAAACCTCTTGGCGAGGTCGTCTTCGAGGGAAATGAAGAATACCGAGTCGCCTGGGTCGCCCTGACGTCCGGACCGGCCTCTCAGCTGGTTGTCTATGCGGCGCGATTCGTGTCTTTCCGTGCCGAGAATGAGAAGCCCTCCGGCCTCTATGACCTTCTTTTTCTCTTCATCGGTCTCTTTTTTGTAAAGCTCATAAAGCTCGGCGTACCTCGCTCTCGCCGCCGTCTCCTCCTCCGTGAACTCCCTGTCGGCGTACGAACGGGCGACCTCTATGGCCTCTTCGGAGAAATTTTCCTCCCTCATGCGCTTTATGGCGAGATATTCGGGGTTTCCTCCTAAAAGAATGTCCGTGCCACGTCCCGCCATGTTGGTGGCTATCGTCACGGCTCCATATCTTCCGGCCTGCGCCACTATCCCCGCCTCGCGCTCGTGGTTTTTGGCGTTGAGGATGTTGTGCTTTATGCCGTGACGCACGAGAAGTCTGGCTATCTCCTCCGATTTTTCGACGGTCACCGTGCCGACGAGGACGGGCTGGCCCTTTTCGTGGCGCTTGACTATCTCGTCGATTATGGCCTTTTTCTTGCTCTCGACAGTCGAAAATATGACGTCGGGCATGTCGTGCCTTATGACGGGCATGTTCGTGGGAATCTCGACGACGTCCAGGGAATAGATGGTCCTGAACTCGGCCTCCTCGGTCTTCGCGGTTCCTGTCATGCCGGAGAGTTTTTTGTAAAGTCTGAAATAATTCTGGAAGGTGACCGTGGCTTGGGTCTTGTTCTCCTCCCTTATCTTCACGTGCTCTTTGGCCTCTATCGCCTGATGGAGCCCGTCCGAATACCTCCTGCCGACCATGAGACGGCCGGTGAATTCGTCGACTATGAGAATCTCGCCCTCGTCGGACACTATGTAGTCCTGATCGCGTTTGAAAAGTTCATGCGCTTTCAGAGCCTGCTGTATGTGGTGGTTGAGGTCGGCGTTCTCTATGTCACCGAGGTTGGCGATGCCGAAAAACTGCTCCGCCTTCTTTGCGCCCTTTTCCGTGATAGTGACCGACCTGTCCTTACGGTTGACGATGTAGTCCCAGCTTTTCATCTGCTCCCAGAGGGTGTTGAGCTTGTCGTCACTCTCCCTCTCTTCCTCGGTCATGCCCTCGCGCCGTTTCGCTTCTTTTTCGTTCTTCTTTGCCTCTTTTTCGAGTTTTTTGCGCTCGCGGTCAAGTTTTTTTTCGTCAACCCAGTCGTCTTCTTCGTCGACGCCGTCTTCTTCGTTCTCATCACCGGTCTCAGAGGACACCTTTTTGTCCTCCTTCGTCATCGCGGCGGGAGCTTTCTTTTTGACCTCTTCGTAATCTTCCTCAAAACCGCCGGAAAGCCTTCTCACGAGCGCGTCCACCTGTTCATAGAGCCTGCTGCTTTCGCCGCCCCTTCCCGAAATGATGAGCGGCGTCCTCGCCTCGTCTATGAGGATGGAGTCAACCTCGTCTATGATGCAGAAATTGAGCTCCCTTTGGACCATGGCGGGAATGGAGGTTTTCAGATTATCCCTTAGATAGTCAAATCCGAACTCATTGTTGGTGCCGTAAACTATGTCGCAGTTGTAGGCCGCCCTTTTTTCCTCATCGTCCATGCCGGGCACGACCACGCCCACGGTGAGTCCCAAAAACTTCTGGACCCTTCCCATCCACTCCGCGTCGCGCCGCGCGAGGTAATCATTGACGGTGACTATATGGACGCCGCGTCCCGTCAGCGCGTTGAGATATGAGGGCAGGGTGGCGACGAGCGTCTTGCCCTCACCGGTCTTCATCTCGGCGATTCTACCCTGGTGTAGGCAGATGCCGCCAACTATCTGCACGGGGAAGTGTTTCATTTTAAGAACGCGCCAGCTCGCCTCGCGGTTGACGGCGTACGCATCATAGAGGATGTCGTCAAGCGTCTCCCCGTGAGATAGACGCTCCTTTAAAATCGACGTCTGATTTTTGAGCTCGGCGTCAGACATCGCCTGGTATTTGGGCTCAAGCGCCTCCACTTTTTCGGCCATTTTAACAAGTTTCTTGACAGAAGAACGGCTGTCCGAGCTGGCCATGTAACTTACTAATCCCATATCTCTCCAATACTTTGGTCTTTTCGTCTTTTTTGGTCAATGCCAAGCGCATACATTAAGTATGTTACAACTTTTCGGCGGCGATGTAAATTGAAACTTCCGTGTTTGGCGAAAAATTTAAGGCCGGCGAGGACCCGCCGTTACGCGAAAAAACCCGGGACATACAGTCCCGGGCGTCAAAATATTCCGTCACCAGATGAGTATGTCACCGTGTTCGTCAAAATACCAGAAGTTACCTGCCGCCGTGGGTTTCGTGTCGCTGTAATAGAACTTCACTGCGTTCACAAGCGCGTCATTTCCGCTGTTTATGCATATGCTGTCCCAGTCGGCCTCATCGCCGAAATAATACACTCGGCCAAGCTGCGGGCAGTCGTCGAAGGCACCCCTCTCTATTCCGGAAACATCAGCTGACATTACGACGCTTTTAAGCGACGTGCAGCCCGAAAAGGCATGATTGCCTATGTCGTAAATTTTGTCGGGAATTGTCATGCTCGAAAGAGACGCGCAGCCTTTGAAACACCTCTGCTCTATGTTCCAGGCTCCGACGGGCACGGCGGCGACGGAAAGCGATCTGCATTCGGAAAACGCCTGGTAACCTATGTCCGCCCCTTCCCCCGGGATGTCCACCGTTTTAAGCGACACGCATCCCTCAAAAGCGCCGTGTCCTATCTCGGACACGCTTTCCGGAATGTCCGCTTCCGTGAGGGACAGACATTTCGCAAAGGCGTCGTACCCTATGTCGACGACTTCTTCGGGGATTATCACGCGCCTCAGAGCCGAACACTCCTTGAACGCCATGGGTCCTATTGACACGAGCCCGCGGGGAAAATCGATTTCGGTAATCTTCGGGCAGTCTATGAAGGTTCTTCTCCCGATTGAGGTGAGACTTTTAGGTAGTGAGACGTCACAAAGATTGTGACACACGGCGAACGTGCCCTCTCCCAAAGACGTCACACCCTCCGGAATGTCAATCTCCGTTATGGCCGTTCCCCTGAACGCCCAGTCCCCTATTGAAACGACGCGCGACGGAATGTCAACACACGAAAGCGACGCGCAGTCATTGAACGCGCACTCGCCTATCGACACGAGACCGTCGGGAAGTTCGATTTCGCTAAGGTGTTGGCATTCCCTGAACGCGTAATCGCCTACCGCGACGACGGAAGAGGGAATTTCCACCTCGGAAAGACGGCGGCATTTGTAGAACATGTAGTCGTTTATTCTCTCGAGACCCGCGGGCAAGGTGACTTTGACAAGATTAGGACACCCCTCAAACGCGTGTTTGTCAATGAAAGTCACGCTGCCCGGAAGACTCACTTCCGAAAGCGACGCGCATTCGCACAGCGCGCTGAACCCTATCGACGTGACGCCGTAAGGAGCAGTGAACCGGGTGAGCGACGTGCAGCCGAAAAACGTGAAATCGCCGACGGAAGGAACGCCCGAGGGCAGAGACAAATCTGTCACGAGCTCATCGCCGTCGAAAAGGTCCGCGCCGTTTGAAAGCGGGTTGGCACTCGCGTTCTCAAATTCGGTGAAAAGCCATGAATCGATGCCGTTCACGTAGACTTTTTTTAAGTTCGCGCATCCGGAAAACGCGTCTTTCCCCATCTTCGCGACGCTGCGGGGAAGGCACACGCTTTTTATGCGTTCATCGTCCCTAAATGCCTCCGGGGCCACTCCGACAACGGCCACGCCGCTTTGCTCCGACGGTATGACGAGATCCCCGCCGGAAAATGTTCCCGCTCCCGCGACGACGCATCCGGACCCTACCGTTCTGTATTCAAGACCCTTGCTAGGCGCGTGAGCGTCCACGCCCGGCAGTGAAACCAGGCCGATGTCCCCGTCTAAAAATCTCGCCCCGCACTCGGGACAAAACTTCCCTTCAAAGTGCGTGCCGCAGTTTCTGCAAACATTCATCTTTTTCACCTCTCGCCAAGTTCATGAAAAATTTTATCATGAAAGACGGACGCTCTGTCAAGAAAAAACGTGTCTTCCCCGGGACATTCCGGCCACCAAAAAAGGGGCTTCAAAGCCCCTCGCGTCTTTTGACGCCGTCACGCCGCGGCGCGCGTCTTTTTGTCCCTGAAAGAAATCTTTATCCTCATGGCGTTGAGCACGGCAAGCATCATGACGCCGACGTCGCCGACAATCCCCACGACGAGCGGCACGGTGAGGACAATCGACAGAACCATTATGACCGCCTTGACGGCGAGAGAGCCGATTATATTCTCAAAAACTATCCGCCTCGTCCCGACGGCGATTTTTTTCGCCTTGGTGAGAAGATTCAGACTATCCGTGAGAAGAACTATGTCGCTCGCCTCTATCGCGGCGTCGGAGCCTATCTTTCCCATCGAAACCGCGCAGTCGGCTGCCACCATGACGGGCGCGTCGTTTATCCCGTCACCCACGTAGAGGAGCTTTCCCTCGCATTTGAGCTCTTCCGCGGCGCCGAGCTTGTCGCCGGGCAGAAGTCCCGCCCTGCATTCGTCAAGTCCTAATGACTTCGCGATGCTCTCCGCTCTTTCCGGCGTGTCCCCGGTGAGCATGACGCATTTTCTGATCCCCTGCTTTTTGAGAGCCTCAACGGTCTCTCTCGCACCATCTTTGGGGCTGTCGTCAATGTACACAACACCGACATATTCGCCGCCCAACGCGACATACACGAGAGTGGACGAACTTTTGACCTCTTCGACTTCGACACCGTTTTCGCGAAGAAGTTTTAGATTGCCGCACAAAAGCACCTTCCCGTCCGAAAGACATTTCACCCCGCGTCCGGCGATTTCCTCGGCGTCCTCCGCCATGGCGTCCGTCTCCGTTGCGGCGAAAGCCGCGGCTATGGGGTGTGACGACAGTTTTTCCGCCGCCGCGGCGAGAGACAGCGCCTCGGGGGACGAGAATTTTGTCACCGTGAACGTGCCTTTCGTAAGCGTTCCCGTTTTGTCGAAAGCCGCGATCTCAGCCTTGGCGAGTTCATCTATGTTGACGCTGCCCTTGACGAGTATCCCGAAATCCGCGCACCTGCCTATGCCCCCGAAATATGAAAGCGGCACGGAGATGACGAGCGCGCACGGGCAGGATATGAGAAGGAAGTCAAGCGCTTTGTATATCCATGTCTCATACGTCGGCCAGACGAACGCCGAATCGGCGAGACAGACGAAAGTCGGCACGACAGCCGCCACCACCACCGCGAGAGCACACACGATCGGAGTATATATGCGGGCGAATTTCGTTATGAACTTTTCCGGAGGCGCCTTTTTCGCCGTGGCGTATTCCACCATGTCCAGAATCTTCGCGACCGCGCAGTTCTTATACTCCTTTGTGACCTCTATCTCCAGCACCCCGGAGACATTGACTCCGCCCGACAATACCTCGTCGCCGACTCCCACTTCCCTCGGAATGGGTTCGCCGTTAAGGGATTTCATGTCTATCCCGGACGAGCCGCTCCGTATGACGCCGTCAGTCGGGATTTTCTCCCCGGCTTTGACCAAAATCATGTCACCGGGCATGAGGTCTTCTGGCGCGACAGTGACGCATCCGCCGCCGGGCGCCATGACCGTCGCCTCTTCACTTTTAAGGTCCATAAGCGAAGAAATGGAGTTTCTCGACGCCCCCACGGCGAGGCCTTGGAAAAGCTCGCCTATCTGGTAGAGAAGCATGACGGCGACGCCCTCGTAAAAACCTTCACCCGTGACAAACCCCAGGGCGAGCGCGCCCACGGACGCCACGGTCATGAGAAAGTTTTCGTCAAAAATTCTCCCCTTCGCTATGTTTTTCGCGCACAGCCACAGCACGTCGTAAGCCGCGGCAAGATACGCACAAAGATATATTCCCACCGCAATCCAGTACGCGACGTCGCCCTCCTCACGCGATACGCCGTAATCCAGAATGAGTGCCACGACGAGCAGAGCGAGCGAAACGCATATCGAAATGATGTTTTTGGAATGCTCTTTCCAGACGTTTTTCGCCCTGTCCAGGCTGTCGACGATTTTGATGTCCTCAAAACCCGTTATGGTGTCAATCGCCCTGTTGTACGCAGTGCGGTTGTCGGCGTTGAGAATTATGCGCATGTTCATGAAATCGACGTTGGCGCTGACACCGTCAATCTTGTTGAGCATGTCTTCAAGTCTTCTCCCGCAGTTCGCGCAGCAGAGATTCTTTATTTTGATTTTTCTGTCGTAAAGACTCTTCCGGCTGTCGCCGACCACTTTGACGTCCTCAAAGTTGTTGCATCTGCTGACCGCCCTTTCCAGCCCTTCGTCGTCCGCGACTATGACGGCTTTCTGCGTGACAAAATCTATCACGGCGCTCTCGACTCCCCTGAGCGCGGAAATAACGCCTTCCAGCTCCGCCGCGCACGTCGCGCAGTCAAGACCTTTGAGTTGCAGGACATGTTCTTTCGCGAAAGTCTCCTCCGTTCCGATGACCGCGACACCGAAAGAACGGCACGTATTTTCCGCCGCGGATATGGCCGCGGGAAGACAGTCAAGGTAAATCACGCCGCTCTCCCGGCAGACCTCAGCCGCCTCCACGCCCTCCGCGTCTTCCAGAGCCGAACGGAGTCCGTCCCATGACTTTTCACCGCATTCACCCTCAAAGAAGAGAGAGTATTTCCTGAAATCGTCCTTGACGGACACTATTTTGACGTCCTCGAAGTGAGTGCATTCATACCTCACTTTGTCTATGGCGTCTTTTTCGCAGAAGACCTCCGCCCTCTCCGTCATGAAGTCTATGGACGCCCTGACGACGCCCGGAAGACGCCTAAGCTTTTCCTCCAACTGCGCCGTGCAGTTCGCGCAGTCAAGACCTTTCAGTTGAATCGTGTACTTTCTCGCTGTCTTTGCCGCCGTTTCATTCATGACGCGCCTCCCTTACTCCTCACATCCGAGATGCTCCTTGGAAAGCTCTATCATTCTGACGACATGCTCGTCCGAAATGGAATAATATATGTTCTTCCCGTCCCGTCTCGCCTTTATTATCTTGTTGTCTTTGAGAATTTTAAGCTGGTGCGAGACCGCGCTCTGATTTCCCCCAACTGCCTCCGTGATGTGCTCCACGCAAAGCTCCCCATATGAGAGCGCAAGAAGTATGGAAAGCCTTGAGGGCTCCGAAATTGCCTTGAACCGCGCGGCCAAAGTGGCTATGTCCTCCTCCGGCAGCATGTTCGCCTTCGCTTCCTTCACGCGCGTTTCGTGAAGCTCGATTATTTCCTTCGTCTCTTTCATGACGGCCTCCTTATATATGAACATAGGTTCATATGAATAACTATTCATATAATATCGCTAAAAAAGGTAATCTGTCAACGGCATTTGACGAACCGCGGTGAAATTTTACGTGAAAAGGGCGTGAAATTAGGGCACCGCCCGCAGCGATGCCCCACACCCGGTGTTTTTATTTCATGGTTTTGTAGAGGTCTACGAGAATGTCCTCGCACTTCTCGATTCCGAGAGCGCCGCTGTTGAGGCAGAGGTCATAGTTTTTGGCTTCGCCCCATTCCATGTCCGTGTAGTAACGGTAGTAAGCCGCCCTCCTCTTGTCCATGCGCTTGAGCCTTTTTTCCGGCATCTCATCGGTCGCCCCGTAAATCTCGACGATTCTGTTGGCACGAAAGGCCTTGGGGGCATAGACGAAAACTTTGATGACGTCGTCCCTGTCTTTGAGGATGTAGTCAGCGCATCTTCCGACAATCACGCAGGGACCTTCGGCGGCCACCTGTTCGACTATCTTTTTCTGGGTGGCCCAGACGAGATCCCCGTTGTTTATGGTGCCTATGGGGTTCATGGCGGCCATGGCGTTGCCGAACCAGTTGCTCGCCGAACCCTTGTCCTCACTGTTCTTCTCGATGTATTCGGGAGAGAGTCCAATCTTTTCCGAGGCCCTGGCTATGATGTCGTGGTTGTAATAGGGTATCCCCAGTTTTTTCGCGACCTCCGCGCCTATGGTCCTTCCGCCGCTGCCAAACTGCCTGCTTATTGTTATGATTCTTTTCATAAAAGCGCCTCCGATAAAGCGGTTTCGATTGTTTTGATTATAACGCCAAAAAAAGAAAAATCAAGCCTACAAGTAAAATTTCACAAAAAAGTCGCGCGGGACGCCCCGCGCGAACGGATTTTCCGGATATTCAGGTCACGACGTTCTGCGGGTGGCCGTCCCTGAACGCGGTGAAATTTTCGGCGATGATTTTAACGAGCCTTTGGCGCGCTTCCTTTGGACACCATGCGATGTGCGGCGTTATGAGCGAGTTTTCAAGTCCTATGAGGGGACTTCCGTTTTTTGGCGGCTCCTCGGTCAGTGTGTCGGCGCAAAAACCCCTGAGGGAACCCGATTTGAGCGCTTCGGTCACGGCCTCCTCGTCGACGAGGGCACCCCTCGCGGTGTTTATAAGGACCGCGTCATTTTTCATTAGCGACAGGGTCTTTTTGTTCATGAACCGTACGTTATCTTTTGTGAGAGGACAATGCAACGTGACGACATCCGACCTTTTCAGAAGATCTTCAAGAGGCGACGTCTCATACGGGCAGTCCCTGGACAGAATGTCGTGCACGATGACCTTCATGCCGAACGCGTCCGCGACCTTCGCGACTCGCGAGCCTATCGCGCCGTATCCCACAATCCCGATGGTCTTCCCCGCTATCTCCGATGTCGGCCACGTGTTGTAGCAAAATGTGGACGAGGCCTGCCAGTCTCCCGCGCTCACCGAGGGGATGTACCTATGAGTCTTGCTCTCGAAGGAAAGAAGCAGCGCGAAGACATGCTGGCAGACGGCGTCCGTCGAATATCCCGGGACGTTGCACACGGTTATTCCCCTCTTTCTGCACGCGTCAACGTCAATGTTGTTGTAGCCCGTGGAGCATGTGCCGACGTACTTCACGCCAGGGCAGGCGTCGAGAAGGTCTTCGGTTATTTCAACCTTATTGACGATTATGGCGTCGCTCTCTCTCATGACTTTGATGAGCGACTCCCTGTCCATCATCCCGTATATGCTGACGTCACCCATCTGCGTCACGGGCGTGATGTCTAAATCGCCGTAGTCGACCGTGTAAAAGTCAACCACAGAAATTTTCATATCATACTTCCTTGAAATTCATTGGTTCTTAAATTGGTTCTTGTATATGGTGCGGGCGCGATAGCGCGCGCCGAAGTTTCTATTCTTCCAGCGAGAAATCGAACGAGTCCTCACCTAGGGGCGTCTCACGCGACCATGAGGCCGTATCACCCGGCCCCTCCAGCACAAAATAGTGCGCCTCCGCGCCTTCCATGAGGCGGAAACACACGGCGCCGTCTATGATGTCGTCTATTATAACCCGGAAAAAGGGCAGGCGGAAAATGTCGTCAAGTCTAAACTCCCCCGCCTCGCAATCGAGGGTCTGTTCGCCCCCGTAGGGGGTGTCATCGTTCACCGAATTGACAGTTATTTTGAGTTTCATGACGCTCTCACCCGTGCACACTTTGAAGATTTCACAATTCTAGTACATTTCGATTATAAGCAATTTGAATTGAATTGGCAAGAAAATTTCAAAATAGGTATGTACAAACAAAAAAGCGGGTGATATAATGACTTAGATGAAATTGACATCATTTGACATCGCATGGGGGGAAATTTTTTCTATGGCTGACAAAAGCAAGATAAAGTTCATAACGATGGGGGAACTTCTTTTGAGACTCTCCCCTCCCAACTATGAAAAAGTCCGCACGGCTTCGCAATTTAACATCACGTACGGCGGGGCGGAGGCCAACGTCGCCGCGTCGCTTTCCAATTTGGGGATAGATTGCTCATACATGACCGTCGTGCCCGACAGTTCGATAGGCAAAGCCGCGATAAGATACCTCCGCTCAAACGACGTCCACTGCTCACCCAGCATTTATTCCCCGGAAGGACGCATGGGCATCTACTTTCTGGAAGAGGGCTTCGGCGTGAGATCGTCCAAAGTCACGTATGACAGAAAGAACTCGGCTTTCGCAATATATGATTATTCCAAAATAGATTTCAAGGAAAAGCTCAAAGGCTTCACCTGGCTCCATCTGTCCGGCATCACCCCCGCGCTCTCACAGAACTGCCGCGAGATGGTAATGATGGCGCTCAAAGCGGCGCACGAGCTCAACATCACCGTGAGTTTCGACTGCAATTACCGCTCCGCGCTCTGGGGATGGCAGGAGGCGCGCGACTGCATAACGGCGTACCTCCCCTACGTCGACGTCCTCTTCGGCATAGAGCCCATAAATCTTCTGGGACCGGACAAAAAAGACATGAAGGACGGGCTCAGCCCCACTCCCGACTACAAAGACCAGGACAAAATTTTCCGTGAAATAGCCACGCGTTTCGGCATAAAGGTCATAGGACGCCATATCCGCTATGTCCACTCCGGGTCGGAGAACTCACTCAAAGCCTTCATGTGGTACAACGGCGAAACATATGAGAGCAAGACCTTCCGTTTCAACATCTTAGACCGCGTCGGCGGCGGCGACGCGTTCGCGAGCGGCCTCATATACGCGTACATGATGGAAATGGACCCCGATGAAATAGTAAACTTCGCCGTGGCCTCATCCGTGATAAAGCACACGATGCACGGTGACTTCAACATAACGGACGACGAGCAGGCGATAAGAAATCTCATGAACCAGTCGTACGAAATAAGGAGATAACGACAGAGCGTCTTCGGGCGCCAGCAATAAAAATATTATTTTAAGGTAGGTTGACATGAACTCTTTGTTATTACTATCCGATGCCTGGAAATATTCCATAATTGCCATAATAATTGTCGTGGCAGTCGTTCTCATCTTTCTGATAATATTCTTCACGAGGAAGTCCTTCAAAAACAACGTCGTGGATGAATACGAGGGCGACGAAGAAGATGATGACGACGACGAAGACAGACCCGACCCCGTGTACGAGGAGGAACCGGACGAAGACGAGGACGAAGAGGAAAAGCCCGCTCCCGTCGTGGCTGAAACGCCGGCGCCCGCGGCCGCCGAGGAAGAGGAAATGCCGGAAGAGCCTTCGCAGGTCGAACTTGAGGCGACAAATCCCGAAAATTACAGCTATGTGGCCAAGCCCGTGTCAGAGGAGGTTCTAGAGGAGCTCGGAATAGCCGACGAAGCGCCCGCGAAAGATAAACCCCCCGAAAAGAAACAAAGAACCGTGGTTGTGGATTCGGCTCTTAGCGCGAGACTTTCCGATTATTCATACAGTTACAGCTTCAAGGCAAAGCTAACGATGTCCACGCCGGAGATTCATGACCGTTATCACACCGTGAGAAACGAAATTCGCGCGTACAAAGGAATACGCATCAAGGACACCTGGAGCGCGCAGACCGTGACAAAAGGAAGAGAGACCATAGCCAAGATGATGTTCAGAGGCAAAACGCTCTGCATAGCTCTCGCGCTCGATCCCAAGGAATACGCTGACACCCAGTACAAAGGCACGGACATGAGTGCAAAAAGAGCCTACGCGAAAATCCCCATGCTCTTGAAGCTCAGTTCAAAAAGAAAGGTCAAATATGCCGTGTACCTCATCGACGCGCTCATGAAAAAATACGAAGTTGGCGAAAAGGGCGCGGTTCCCGAGGACAGTTACGACATAGAGCCCAAGACTTTGGAAGAGCTCATCGCGGAAAAACTCGTGAAGCAAAGAAAAAATGCGGTGCGTCCCGGTGACACCGTGGTGGTGAAAGAGACCGGCACCGTTTCGGAAAGAGACATGGCGGAAGAGCCTTCGCAGGTGGAGATGGAAGCGGCGCATCCGGAAGACTATTCATACGGTCCGGGCGACGAAGACGGCAAAAAAAAATAAAAACTGACGTCAAGGAAGAAAGAGACGGGAGGACTGAAACTCAAAAATCTTTTGAGCTTACCCCCGAGGAAGAGGAAGAAATCAAAAGAGAAATTGAAAATATTCCCAATCTCGTCCGCGGGGAAATTTCCGAAGAGGACGCGGACCTTCTCATCTCTGACGTCGCCATAAACTACATACTGGTAAGCGATGTCGGAGTCGAACCCGGGGCCCAGAAGGGGCCCAAAGGCGTTGTCAACATAGGCGCGATATCGGACAGCTTCCGAAGCGGCGACACGGTCGACATCAAAGCACTCAAGGCAAAACGGCTCATCGACAAGAAATGCACGCGCGTGAAGATACTTTCCGGAGGGAAGATAGACAAAGCCCTGACCGTGAAAGCGGACGATTTCAGTTTGGACGCGATTAAAATGATACTTCTTGTCGGCGGAAAGGTCATAAAGATAAAGTAACGGGGAAAAGATACGGAGACCTTAGGGAGAGCGCCTGCTCTCCCGTTTCCTCGCCCGCCCACGGCTTTTTCGTAAAACGCATGCGCCGTCCGGCGCCGCGAAGACAAAACAAAGCAGGTTAAAATTAACCAATGGTTAAAATTAACCAAGTAACAATATGACTGGGGAGAAAAGAAATGAAGGATCAGAACTGCGGATACTGTGTGGGCGGAGAGCCGCTCGCGAAATTCGGAATCAAGATCTGTGACCTTGGGGTGAGCCAACTCATCCTCTTCAAGGAGCAGTCCAAACGCGGACGCTGCATTGTGGCGTACAAGGACCATGTGTCCGAAATCGTCGACATCTCGGACGAAGAGCGGAACGCGTTCTTCGCTGACGTGAACAGAGCGGCGAAGGCAATACACGAGGTCTTCCATCCCGACAAACTCAACTACGGCGCGTACGGTGACACCGGATGCCACCTCCACGTCCACCTCTGTCCCAAATACAAGGATGGGGACGAATGGGGCGGCACGTTCACGATGAACCCCGGCAAGGTGTACCTCACGGATGAGGAGTACGCTGAAATGATAGAGGCCATAAAGGCCGCGCTCTAAAAGGAGGCTAGAAGGAAATGGCTCACAACGTCATCGCTGAGGCAAAAAGATGCCTCCACTGCAAGAACCCGAGATGCCGGACGGGATGTCCCATAAACACAAACATCCCGGAATTTATCCACCTCTTCTTGGAGGGCCACATAGACGAGGCAGGGAAAATGCTCTTTGAAAACAACCCCCTGTCCGTCGTATGCTCGACTGTGTGCAACCACGGAAACCAGTGCCAGGGCCACTGCGTGCTCGGCATAAAAGGTACGCCCGTCGAAATCAGCACGATAGAGAATTTCGTGTCCTCACACTACCTCGACTGTCTGGACCTTGAAAAGGCACCTTCCAACGGCATCAAAGTCGCCGTGGTCGGCGCGGGCCCCGCGGGAATAACCATCTCCATAATGATGGCACAGCTCGGATACGACGTCACGGTATACGAGAGCAAATCGAAAATCGGCGGTGTTTTAAGATACGGCATCCCCGAGTTCAGACTTCCCAAGGCCATCGTCGACAGATATGAAGAGCTCATGTACAAGCTCGGGATCAAGATAAAATTCAACATCACGATAGGAAAATCGTTCGGCGTGGAGGAGCTTTTCCGCGACGGTTTCAAGGCGATATCCATAGGCACCGGCGTGACATACCCCATAAACCTCAACATAAAAGGCGAAACACTGGGACACGTCCACTACGGCGTACACTATCTGGAAACCCCGGACGTCTATAAACTCGGTGACACGGTCATAGTCATTGGTGCCGGAAACGTCGCGATGGACGTCGCGAGAACGGCTTTAAGAAAAGGCGCGAGGAGCGTAAAGATTTGTCTTAGGTCCGACAGGTGCACCGCCTCAGACGAGGAGCGCGAATACGCCGAAATTGAAGGCGCGGAATTTGTCTACTACAAAGCACCCGTCGAAATAACCGACGAGGGCGTCATGTTCAAAGACACCGTCGTGGACCTCGAGACGCACAAAGTCATCTCCATGAGCGAGGAGGCGACACTCATGCCCGCCGACTCAGTCATGATTTGCGTGTCGCAAAAGCCCTCCCCTCTCATCCTCACGGAAACCGAGGGGCTCGAGATAAACGAGAGAGGACTCGCGAAAATAGACGAGAACGGCGTAACTTCCAGAAAAGGGCTTTTCGCGTCGGGCGACGTGGTCAAAGGCGCGAAGACCGTCGTGGAAGCGGTCGAAACCTCAAAGCGCGTGGCGATGGCCATGCACGAGTACCTCCAGGGACTCACAGACTAAAAAAAAATAAAAACAAACCCTTCGGGTAGCCGCCCGGAGGGCTTTTTTTTCTAAAATCAATTTGCGAGGGCGTCTTCCCGCATCCCGGTGTACTCGGATATCGTGGAGACCTCCCTTTTGTAGACGCGGCGAAGAAGCAGGACGGCGACAATGGCTGTCACCACTTCGGAGATTATGAACGACACCCAGAGGAGCCATTCGAGATCCCTTGAATTTCTTGACACCATGAGCGACGTGGCTATCGCCACAATGGGGATGACTATGAGAACCTGCCGGCACACGGAGACAATGAGCGACGGCGTGCCGGCGTTCAGGGCCTGATAGACGCCCTGGCACATTATGCACACTCCCGCGAAGACGAAACTTATGCCTATGAGCCGCGCCGCCCTCACGCATATTTCCAAAGTTGATACGGGGTTCCCGAAGACGTCCTCGCCGCTCGAAAAGCCTTCCGCGAAAAGTTTCATGAGCGGCTCCGTCGCGCATTCGACGACGATAGTGCATACGACCATCAGAATGAGCGTGTACAAAAAGCCGTACCACATGGTCTGGCGTACCCGCTTCTTTTTGCCTCTTCCGTGATTGTACGCCATGATTGGCGTGACGGCGTCCCTCACCCCGAAAGCCATGAACAGGCTAAACTGCTGGACTTTGTAGAACGTGCTATATGCGGAAGCATACGATGCGGCGTACGTCTCCTTGCCGTCCTCAGCGACATAGCGGAAGAACTGGTTGTCCGCGCGCGTGAGAAACACGCCCATGACTATCGTCAGGACCGCCATGAGGACCTGCGATATTATCGCCGCCAGCCCCACGCGGAAAATTTCCTTCATGATTTTGCCCGAAGGTTTCCAATTTTTCACCGAGTTGCCTATCTCTCTGTTAAAACGGAGATGAAAGGCGAAATTCATTGAAAATCCGACCGTCTGTCCCAAAATGGTGGCGATGGCGGCACCCGTTATGCCCATGCCGAGCGTGCTTATGAATATTGGGTCGAGTATTATATTGACGACCGCACCGGAGATTTGCGATATCATCGTAAAAGTCGACTTGCCCGTGGACTGCAAGATTTTTTCGTAGAGATTGAAGTAGAGATTGAATATGGACAGGCAGCAGCAGATCCTAAGATACGTGACTGTGTAATTTATGACATTCTCGTCCGCGCTGTGGTAGAGTTTCACATAGAGGTCGACAAGCGGAGTCGCGCCGAATATGAGAAAAACGGCATAGATTATGAACCCCACGAATATGGTGTTGCCGACTATCCTGTCCGCCTTTTCTTTGTTGCCTTCCCCGAGTGCCCTCGATATCGCAGCGTTGGCACCGACTCCCGTGCCTATCCCTATGCCTATCATTATCATCTGTATGGGAAAGCAGTATCCGAGCGCGGTCAAAGCCGCCGTGGCCACGCCCGCGCTTTCCGGCATCCTTGACACGAAAAGGCTGTCCATGATATTGTAAAGTGACTGCACGGCGAGCGAGACAATCATCGGCACGCCGACGATGAGAAGAATCTTCCACACGGGTGTGGTTCCCATCCTGTTTTCTTTGGGGCAGCTCTCCTCAATGTTCTCTTCCATGTTTTCCTCCAGGCCTCTAAAAAAGAAAAGCGCGAAAATCCCGTCCGGACTTACGCGCAAATTACGCAACACAACGTTTTTACTCAATCATTATAAAACATCAAAAAATTTATTTCATATCATTTTTGCCAAATTCCGGACTCTTTTTTCATGAATTTTCCGCGTCTTCAAAAACTTCGCGCGGGAAAGACTCCCTTTCCTCCATGGACAAAACCTTCTTCCTGTACGTGCGCCAAAAAAGGAAGGCCGCTATCACGACGGTCGCCGCCTCCGAGATTGAAAAAGACGCCCAAATAAGCCATTCGAGGTCGCGGCTGCCTCTTTTCACCATGAGCGATGTGGCCACCGCGACTATGGGTATTAAAAACACCGCCTGGCGACAAAGAGAGACTATGAGTGAATATCCGCCCGAGTCCAGAGCCTGGAACACGCTTTCAAAGAGTATGTTCGCGCCCGCGAAGAGGAAACTTATGCCTATTATTTTGGCAGCTTTTTCGCATATGTCCAGAGTTGACACATACGCTCCCAGGCTGTCATAGCCTTCCGCGAACCCGTCGGCGAAAAGACCCACGAGCGGTCGCGCCGCCGTCTCAACTATAATGACGCAAACCACCATGAGAACAAGCCCATACAGGAAACCGAATCCGAGCGTCTCTTTGACCCGCTTTTTGTATCCCCGCCCGTGGTTATACGACGTTATGGATATAACGGCGCTTCTAAGTCCGAATACCAGCATGAACGCGAACTGCTGAACCTTGTAGAACGTGCTGTAAGCCGACGAGTACGACGCGGCGTACGTTTCATTCTCCTCAACCCAGAAGAACGCGTTGTCGACTTTCGTCAAAAACACGCCCATTATTATCGTCATGAGCGAAAGTAAGATCTGCGAGACTATCGCGGAAAATCCCACGCGGAAAATTTCACGCTGTATCTCCCCAGAAGGTTTCCAGAATTTCAGTGAGTTTCCTATCTCCCTATTGAACCTCAGATGGAACGTGAGATTAAGCCCGAAGCTTATGGCCTGGCCCAAAACCGTCGCCACCGCGGCGCCCATTATGCCGAGATCCAAAACCGATATGAACACGGGGTCCAGCGCGATGTTTATGGCGCAGCCCGTGACGAGCGATATCATGTTGAGAAAGGACTTCCCGGTGGCCTGCAAAATCTTTTCATAGAGGCAGAAATATATATGGAAAACCGAAAGGCAGCAGCAAATCCTAAGGTACGTCACTGTGTAATTTATGACGTTCGCGTCCGCGCTGCGATAGATTCTGACATAGAGGTCGACAAGCGGAGTCGCCCCAAAGATGAGAAAGACGGCGTAGATCACAAGGCCTATGAAAAGCGAGTTGCCGGATATCCTGTCGGCCTTTTCTTTGTTTCCTTCCCCGAGGGCTCTCGATATCGCGGCGTTGGCGCCGACACCCACGCCCACCGCGATGCCGACCATTATCATCTGGACGGGAAAAGCGTACCCTAGGGCCGTGAGCGCGGCGGTCGACACGCCCGCGGAAGGAGACATCCTGGACACAAAGAGGGTGTCTATTATGTTGTACAGGGAGTTTACGGCAAGCGACACAATAGACGGCACGCCTATGACCAAAAGGAGCTTCCATATGGAGCCCGTCCCCATTCTGTTTTCCTTTACAGCGCCTTCCGCCATGTTCCCTCCGGGCGTTTTCATCTTCCGTTAAATTATACCGCGGCCCGGAAATTTAAGCATCGATTTTCGCACGCATATTTCATGGATTTTCTATACCGATGAGAGGAACTGCGCTTCATAAAGTTTCGCGTACGCGCCGCCCGCCGCCATGAGCTCTTCGTGCGTGCCCTGTTCGACGACGTCGCCGCCGTCCATGACGAGGATGTGATCGGCGTTCTTTATCGTGGATAGCCTGTGCGCTATGACAAAGCACGTCCTGCCCTTCATGAGGCTCTGCATGGCCGCTTGAATTATCTGTTCGGTCCTCGTGTCGACGTTGGAGGTCGCCTCGTCCAAAATGAGCATCTTACTGTCCATGAGCATCGCCCGGGCTATCGTCAGAAGCTGCTTTTGCCCTTTTGAGATGTTCGACGCGTTGTCGGAAAGGATGGTGTCATAGCCCTGCGGAAGCTTTGAGATGAAGGAATGGATCTTGGCTTTTTTGCAAACCTCCACCACTTCGTCCATGGTCGCTCCCTCTTTCCCGTAGGCTATGTTCTCGTAGACCGTCCCCGCGAAGAGCCACGCGTCCTGCAATACCATGGTGTATGAACCCCGAAGAGAGCTTCTCGTGACGCCGTAGATGTCATTTCCGTCCACGCGTATTTCCCCTGCCAGTGCGTCGTAGAAGCGCATGAGGAGATTTATGACGGTCGTCTTCCCGGCGCCGGTGTGCCCGACAATGGCTATTACCCTGCCGCTTTCCGCGGTCATGGAAAAATCATGGAGTATGGGGGTGTCCGGAAGATAGCCGAAGGCGACGTTTTTTAGCTCGACATCACCTTTTACGTCAGAAAGCTTTATCGCGTCCCCGGCGTCGGGCTCTTCCTCCTTTTCGTCCAAAGTTTTAAAAACTCTCTCGGCCGCGGCTATCGCCGACTGCATGTCGCCTATGACGTTCGCCATCTCGTTTATGGGACCCGTGAATTTTCTGGAATAGAGTATGAACGAGGAAATCTGGGATATGGTTATCGACCAAATTCCTGAGCCGAAGATGAACATCAGCGCCCCGAAGACCGAAATGAGCGTCAGCGAAAGGTTGTTGACGAACCCCACGGTGGGGCCTGTTATCGTGCCAAAGTATTCGGATTTCGTGTACGCGTCCACCGCCTCGACGTTGCGTTTTTCAAACTCGGCTATGGTTTCCGCCTCCCTGCCGTACGCCTTCGTGGTCTTCTGTCCTGCGAGAATCTCCTCAACGTAGCCGTTGAGCTCGCCCAATTTTCTCGACCTCATTCTGTAAAGCGGCTGGACCCTTTTAGCTATGTACCTTGTCGCTATGAGCGCTATCGGCACGGTCACGACAAATATGAGACAGAGCACGGGGCAGACTATTATCAGCATGACAAGCGAGCCCACCATCTGTATGACGCTTTTAAGAACGAGCATTACGTCGTCGCAAAGCGACACTCCGACCGTGTCAACGTCATAGGAGAGAACCGATATGATGTCGCCCGCGGGACGGGAGTCGAAATAACTCACGGGAAGGTGCACTATCCGGGAAAAGAGCTCCTGTCTCATCCTGAAAGTCACTTTTTTTGAGACGTACGCCATGCCGAGGGAGCACAGGTAGTTTATTATCTCCGACACGGCGTAAATTATGATGAGCACGACGCAGATTTGCCATATGCGTGAAAAATCCCCGTTCGTTATGTCCTCAACCGCCACACCGCAAAGGTACGGTCCCAAAAGGGACAATACTATTGACACGACCTCACCTATGAGAACGGTTATGACCATGCCCATGTGCGGCCTTAAATACCTCAAAAGCGTCCTTAGCGTGTGTCTTCTGTTCGCTTTTTTCTGTTCGACGGGAAGGTCCCTTCTGTCACTCAAATTCATTCTAGGTTCTCTCATGCGACCTTCTCCCCCATCTGCGCGGAGTATATCTCGCGGTAATCTTCACACGATTCGACGAGCTCGTCGTGGGTGCCCGCACCCACCATCTTTCCGTCATCCATGACTATTATTAGATCGGCGTGCTTGACCGCGCTGACCCGCTGCGCGACTATGAACTTCGTGCATTCGGGATAACACCTCGAAAGCGCGCGGCGGAGCCTCGCGTCCGTGGCGTAATCAAGAGCGGACGAGCTGTCGTCAAGGACAAGTATCTCGGGACTAGCCGCGAGCGCCCTCGCTATGATGACGCGCTGCTTCTGCCCGCCGGAAAGGTTCATGGCCTTCTGGCCTATCATGAAATCCATGCCCCCGTCCAAGGTCCTTATGAACTCGTCAGCCTGCGCGCACTCCGACGCCTTCTCGACGTCTTCGTCGGATATGTCCCTGAAATATTTTATGTTGTCTCTCACGGTCCCGGAATAGAGGAAATCATTCTGGAAGGCCACCCCGAATTTAGCTCTCAGAGCCTCCGGCTCGTACGCGCGGACGTCCCTTCCGTCGACGTACACCTCGCCCTCCCTCGCGTCATAGAAACGGAGCAGCAGGTTTATTATCGTGCTCTTCCCCGATCCCGTGCCGCCTATCACGCCTATGGTCCCGCCGGGTTTTATGCCGAACGAAATGTGTTCAAGGTTGTCCTCGCCGCCGTTGTAAGAAAAAGAGACGTCCCTGAACTCTATCTTATAACTTTTGTCGCCCGCCACGCATGAAGACGCGTCTTCCCCTTCTATAACCTCCTGCCTCTCATCTTCGTCGAGAACCTTTCTTATCCTCGCGCCCGAGGCCATCCCCCTCGAGATGGTGACAAATATCTTGGAAAAACCGAGCATGGAGTTCAGAATTATCGTGAAAAGCGACAAAAAGGCGAGAAGGTCGCCCGCGGAGCTTTCCCTGTACATCCCCACAATTATTATCCCCACAAGCCCTAGGTTTAAAATGAGCGTCGCGAGCGGATTCGTGAGAAGAGTCATCTGGTTCGCCCTGTATTCGTTTTTTCTGAGTTTTTCGTTAATCCCAGAAAATTTTTTCGCCTCGTGGTCGGATTTTGAAAGCGCCTTCACCACTCTCACGCCCGTTATGTTCTCCTGCATGGACCTCACCACTCCGTCGCCGTCTTTCTGCACGGAGTTGAAAAGCCTTATGGAGCGTCTCGTTATGAAGACGAACGCCACCGTGACTATCGGAAGGCAGATCAAAAGCACGAGCGCGAGGAATGGTTCTATTACGAAGCAGAGTATCAGCCCGCCTATGAGAAGTATCGGCGCCCTGACGCCCATTCGCATGGTCTCGGCCACGGTTTTGTTGACATAGTACGTGTCGCTCGTCAGCCTCGATATGAGGGACGGCATGGAAAATCCGTCCACCTGCTCGGAGCGAAGACGCGACGTTTTGGAAAAAAGCGCGTACCTCAAATCATGCGTCATCTTCCCCGAGGATACCGCCGACATTCTGTTCGCGACTATGTTCCCGCTTATGCATATCGCCGCGAAGGCGAGCATTATGACGCCGAATATGACTATTCTGACAATCGTCGCTCTCGGGTTCGCCGGATCGTACGCCGCGGCCACGTCGTCTATGAGATAGTCGAGAATGAGCGGCAGCATGAGCTCGGAGACCGCCGCTATGAATTTTATGACAAGCCCCCAGATGACCGTCTTTTTGTACGGCCATAGGTACCTTAGGCACTCTCCCATGTCACATCCTCCCGTCCATTATCTTCGTCGCGTTCAAAAGAAGTTTCTCGGAAAGCCGCACAAGCTCCGCCTTTTCCTCTTCCGTAAAATCCGCGGTCACTTTTTCACGCCATTCGGCGTTTATCCGCCTTATCTCGCGAAGCACCTTCACTCCCTCGTCCGTAAGGCACACTAAAACCTCGCGCCTGTCGCCGGGGTTTTCCCCGCGCCTCACAAGGCCCTTGTCTTCAAGCCGCGAAAGCTGCCTCGCGACGTTGCTCTTGTTGACGAATATTTTTTTCGCGAGCGCGTCCTGGGATATGCCCTCGCCTCCCTCGTCGATTCCCAGAATGTACTTCGTCTGATATCCGTCCACGCCCGTGTCGCCTAAGTTTTGCTCCCTGAAAAGGTCCTCGCACTGTGACACCCGGTTGAGATTTTTCATGAAAGTCGCCATATTACGCGCTCCCGGAAAATATTTGGTTGCACGCGCAATGGTTGCGCGCGCAACGTATACAAAGTATACAGCCGCGCGTCGCGTCCGTCAATGAATTTTCTTGAAATCGTGCTTATATGGGGTTATAATGGCGGCATGGAAAAAGAATACAGACTGGATTTCGAACTGGTGCCCGACGCGTGCTGGGGAACAAATCTCCGTTCGTGTCTCACGAGGGCGCAGTGGGACAAAGTGAGGCGGGACGCCTACGCGAGAGCGGAAGGCAGATGCATGATATGCGGAAAATCGACGGAAAAGCTCGACGCGCATGAGAGATGGTCCTATGACGAAGAGCACATGGTGCAAAAACTGGAAGACGTTCTCGCCGTCTGCAAAGCCTGTCACATGACGATACACATAGGCCGCACCCAGTTAATCGGAAAAGAGAACATGGCGGCGGCGCATTTTTGCAAAGTGAACGGTTGCTCGTACGCCGACTACATAAAAAGGCTCGGGGAGGCGACAGAGACCCACGCGAGAAGATGCGCGCTTTTAGGCGAATGGTCGCTGGATTTAAGCTGGCTCAAAAGGTTCACATAAAATTTAAGGGGAAAGACATGAAGATAGTCGTAGTCATGGACATGTTCGACTCCCGCTGCGGCGCCGTGGTGTCGGCGAAAAGATTCTGCGAGGGAATGCGGAGCCTCGGACACGAGGTGAGGATAGTCGCGCACGGCGCGGAAGGTGAAAACGACTGCCGGCTCAAAAAAAGACGGATTCCTCTCCTTTCATGGGTGGCGAAAAGAAACGAGACCGTGTTCGCAAAATTCGACGAAGAAAAGATACGGCCATATTTTGAATGGGCGGACGTCATACATTTCGTTTTGCAGTTCAAACTCGAAAAAAAAGCCAAAAAACTCGCCGACAAAATGGGCAAGCCCACGACGGCCGCGATACACGTGCAGCCGGAAAACATAACCTTTGGCGGGCACATAGAAAAACTGCCCGGACTCACGCACCTCATATACCGGTATTATTACAAAAGCTTTTACAGATTCTTTGACACGGTGCACTGTCCCTCGGAGTTCATAAAGGGAGAGCTCATACGGCACGGCTTCAAAAACCCGAACCTTTTAGTCATATCAAACGGATACGAGCCCGTCTTCCGGCCCGCAGAAAAAAAAGAGCCGCACGCGGGCTTTGTGATAACCATGACGGGAAGGCTCTCCTCGGACAAAAGGCAAAACGTTCTCATCACGGCCGTAGGAAAAAGTTCGCACAGAAAGGACATACATCTTAATCTTTTCGGCCGTGGGACAAAAAAAGAAAAATATCTGAGGCTCGCGAAAAAACTGGGCGTCGACCTTTCAATAGAGGACGAGTTTCTGCCGACGAAAGATCTTGCGGAAAGGGTCGCCCAAAGCGACCTTTATGTTCACACCGGGAGCGTGGAGATTGAGGCAATAGCCTGCCTCGAAGCGATAGCCTGCGGGCTCGTGCCGGTGATTTCGGACAGCAAATCTTCCGCCACAAAGCAGTTCGCGCTCACGGGGCTGTCGCTTTTCCACGCGGACGACGCGAAAGACCTCGCCAAAAAAATAGACTTCTGGTATGAGAACCCAAAGGAGCGCGAGCTGTACGGGAAGACATACGCAAAATACGCGCTCGGCTTCACGATAGAAAAGTCATTTAAAAAAGCCGAGGAAATGTTCCTTTCCGAAATCGGGAAAACAAAAAATTGACGCGAAAAGAGACGGCCATCCTAAAATCGGAGGGCCGCCATATGTCTAAGGAAGGGGTTCCGCTAAACATATCAACTTTATTTGTCTCTCTTCGTTTCTCCGAAAAAGAATAGTGAAACGACGCCGGGACCGGTGTGCGAGCCTATGACCGCGCCCGTTTCATAGATTGAAACTCTGCCCCGCATGTGCCCAAATTTCGCCTCGACCATTCCCGCGAGCTCTCTTGCCGCCTCGGGCCGACGCGCGTTGCAGATGAAAACCTTCTCCGCGTAATTTGTCCCGCCCTCCGCCTCTTCGCACATACGCGAAAAGACCTCCTTCATCGCGAGCCGTTTACCCATGACCCTCTTTCTCACGACAAGCTTACCTTCCGCCGAAACGTCCATGACGGGACAGATGCGCATTATCGTGCCGACCGCGGCCGCCGCGGCGGAAATTCTGCCTCCTTTTCTAAGATAGGAAAGGTTCGGGATGAAAAACCAGTGCCGCACGCGAAGCTTGTTTTCCTCAAGCCACGCGTATAGCTCATCTATGCCCATGCCTCCTTTTTTAAGGCGAGCCGCCTTGTCAACCAAAAGCCCGTATCCGGACGACGCCGCGAGGCTGTCCACGACGTAAATCTTCCTTTCCGGGTATCTTGCCCTCATGACGTTCGCCGCCGCGACGGCGGACTCGTATCCGCCCGAAAGCCCGGATGAAAATTCTATGTGGAGTATGTCCTCACCTCTTGAAAGGCGGCTCTCAAACATGGCGCCCAAATCTTCCGGCGTGACCTGAGATGTGACCGACGACGCCCCAGCGTCAAGGCTTCCGTAGAACTTCGCCGCCGAAATCGAGGTGAAAAAATCGTCCTCGCGCTCACGGCCGTCAAGTGTGTAATGATATTTACCGTACGGCACGTCCATGCTTTCAAGCTTCTTTTTTGTGAGATCGCACGTCGACGACGCCGTGATGACGAAGCTTCCCATCCCCTTCCTCCTTTCAGTGAAACCTTTCACATCCGCATTCTACACGGTAAAATCTCCGGGAGCAATGGTAGCGGCTCTAAAGAGCGGGATATAGGCTTCTACGAAACCGCGCTCTCGCTCCACCGCCAA
>JAJQAJ010000022.1 GCA_021203865.1 Clostridia bacterium | reverse complement strand
AATTGTTGAGTCCTGTGAAGATGCTCTCCTTCGCTATCCGCATGGCTCCCGTTATCACGGCAAATGTGATATTGAGATCGGTGCCTTTGAAGGCCGCCGAAAAGAGGGATCTTATGAATCCTACCACATCATCATAATAGCCCTTTTCATAACCTTTCTGAATCGGCACGTCATATTCGTCTATGAGAATGATGGGCTTGACGCCATAGTATGTGAACAATGCCTCAGATAAGAATTTCAGTGAATTAGCAAAGTCAGATTCATCAGCTTTTCTGTTCTTTATGTTTCTGAATATTTTGGCTTTGTCACGCTTAAGTTTTGACTCGACAAAATCAAACCTTGAATATTCCGACGCGATGCACGACCTGATGCCCGAATACATCTTATCCCATGATTTATCGAGAACATCCTTGAAATCAAGGCTGATGATGGGATATTTCCCCTGCTCGGACGTGTATTTATCCCCGCATTTCCATATGTCCAAGTCTTTGAAATAGATGGAAGTATCTACGTCTGTCTTTTCAAAAAAGGTCCTTATCATGGAAAGATTTAAAGACTTGCCAAACCTTCTCGGACGCGTGATGAGAAGCGCGTCGTCTCCCCCGTCGTTGTCTATGAGTTCCTTTATGAGAAGTGACTTGTCAACAAAATAGTAATTCGACACGGTTTCTATGAAATTGCTTTTCTTGGAAAATCCTCTTCCGTTTTTACTTTTTGCCATAGGGAATTACCTCCTTCTCATTCAGCTGCGATTCAATGATACCACTATTTTGAAGGTGTTTCAAGCCCGTTTGACCGATTCGCGTGCGGGCACCGATTTTTCGGGCCATTTGTCCGGATGTGTTTATGTCCCCGCATTTCCGGATGCTAAGGTTCTTGAAATAGAGAGGTGTCTTTATCCGTCTTCTCAAAATATGGCATGGCCGGATGTCTTGAAGTGTTATCAGTCAAATCCCTTGTGAAAGGCGATTTGTCCGCGTAGTTCTTTGGAGGCAATGTTCATGAAATTATAGTCATCTGAGACCCTCTTCCGTCTTTTGTCATGGCTATGTGGAAGACCTCTCGTCTTTTTAAGGTTTATTATGCATTTTCCCGCACGGAGAAAGTTAGGATGTTCAGACATTTTGAAAAGGCCCGGTTCCCCGGTAACATGCCGTGGTCCACGGCGGATTGAAGAGCGGGCGATTTTTTCATGTTCGTTTTGTGGATAAAGCTCGCGGCGTATAAGTTCGTGCTGTCCGACATACTGCGTGAATCTGTATAATCGTACTTTAACAAATCACCTAAATTTTCGGGATTGGGTTAATTTTAACCACAGCCGGGTTTTGGCGTGTTGACAGGCGGGGGGGGGGCGTGATATCATCCTAATTAGTAAAATACGGTTAATTTTAACTGCGGCCGGGCCGGGTCTTGTGGATAAGTTTTTGGGGCGACGGTGAGAAAAGATGATCTACGTCATATGTCTGGGCACAACGGTATTGCTTTTTTGCCTGTACTTAATGTTTCGCGGGTTCATCGAAAAGCACCTCTCGCTCATACTAAGAATTCTTGCCGTGGCGGTGTTTCTGGTCTTCTACGTCCGTTACTACGCCTCTTCCGGTTCGCTTCTCAACGGCGTTGAAAAACTTTCCAAAAACAACCCCTTTGAGGGCCAGGACCTTCCTCTTTCCGCGGGGGCCGTCTGCGGGATAGTCACGGTGGACGTGTGGCTTGAGATAGCCAGCGTGCTCGTCGTCGTCATTTATCCTTTTTTCCCGAGACAAAAGGCCTTCGCAAACTTCGCGAAGACGTTCACGCTCATATTTTCTGTCCTGAACATGATAGTCCTTCCCTGGTCGGCGTATTCGTTCACGGGGAGCTATGAGCTTTCTGTGTGCAGCGTCTCAATGGGAGTGGAAGCGGGACTTGTCTTCTGCATGTCGCTCAGCGCCTTATACCGTGGCGGCGGTTTCAAGGTTTCCAAAAAAGAGTTCGGCGAGATGATGTTCGTCCTTCCCATGGTGCTGCTTTTCACCATGATGCCGTACATGTGTCAGACTCTTTTCGGGAATTTCGGGTACATGCGGACGGAAAACTTCAAACTCTTTCACAGATGCTATCTCTACTGCGCCGTGGGTTTCGTTATCTTCATGTACTTCTATTTTCGTGGAAGGGACGCGGAGTTCACGCGCATGGTTCTGTTGTACGTCGCGCTCGCGGCGATGGTGACGTACTCATACAAATATGATTACACTTCGATTTACACGATAACCAAGTGGCCGCTGCATCTTTGCAACACGGCGATGTTCATTATCCCCGTGTGCCTCATCTTCAAATGGGACTGGCTGTTCTATTTCACGCTTTTCATAAACGTCATCGGCGTGGTTTTCGCGATTCTTTTGCCGAACTACGGCATTGACCTCGGTGTCTTTTCGACGGCGACCGTGGCGTATTGGCAAAATCACATAATAGCTATGGGGCTTCCCCTCACCATGGTCCTCACAGGGATTTACTCGCGGCCGAAACTTCGGCACTACCTCTATTCGCTCATAGGTTTTGTCGTCTATTTTATCCTTGTGCTCTTCGTAAACGCGTACTACGGGACGGACTTCTTCTTCACCAACGGAGATGAAATAACGTCGTGGCTCGGAGATTTCGGGGAGAGGGTGAGAGAGTACACCGTGTCGTTCACGATGGGAGAAAGGACGCTGACGTTCTATCCCGTGTACCAGAGCCTGTTCCTTGTGATATACCCCGTTTTCGCGCTTGTCATGTGGTTCGTGTATGTCTACGTGTTCCGTCTGCAGGACATGTACAGAAGAGAGGAGGGAAGGCACAGGAAGATAAGGGCGGAAGAGCTCGCGCTCTGTCGGGGACTTGGCGAAAAGAGCGTGTCGGAGTGCAGGAACGCCGAAACCGTCGGAAAGATTTCCGTGAAAGACCTTTACAAGAGGTATGACGGCGCGGATGTATACGCGGCGGAGGACGTGGCGTTTGAAGTCGGGGCCGGTGAGATACTCGGTTTTCTGGGCCCCAACGGTGCGGGGAAGAGCACTGTCATAAAATGCATGGTCGGAATACACCCCATGACTCGAGGACGCGTCGAAATAGACGGCTATGACATGCTTTTGCAGGAGACCGAGGCGAAGAGCAAAATCGGGTTCGTTCCCGACCACTACGCGCTCCACGAAAAGCTCACGGGTAGGGAATACATAAATTACGTCGCCGACATGTACGGCGTGTCAATTGAAGAGAGGGACGAGAGACTTAGCGCGCTGTCCGGAAAATTGGGAATGCGTGACGCCATGGATAGCAGGATAGAAACCTATTCGCACGGCATGAAACAGAAGATGGCGATAATGGCGGCGCTCATATATGAGCCCAAAGTTCTCATTTTAGACGAACCTTTGACCGGGCTTGACCCCACGTCGGTGTACCAGGCGAAAGAGTGCATGAGAGACCACGCGCGAAAAGGCAACATCGTCTTTTTCTCGTCGCACCTCGTCGATGTCGTCGAAAAGCTCTGCACGCGCATAATAATTATAGGTAACGGAAAAATACTCGCCGAGGCGGATACGGAAGAGCTCATGGAAAAAGGTGAAAATCTCGAAGAATATTACCTTGAGACCACGGCCGCGGCGAGACGTGCGCCAAGGGAGAAGATAAAGGACAGCGATGAAAAAGTCGAGCTTGATTTTCTTTTCAGAAAGAAAACCGGCGGGAAGGCGGTGTAAAATGGCCGCGTTCCGGACACTTTTTTCAATGCAGTTGAGGGAAAAGATAGACATAGGCTGTCTCAAAAGCTTCAAAAAGACGCTTTTTAAGGTAATTTTTGCCGTCGTGCTTTTCGCCGCGGTGATGGGAATAGCCTATCTCGTCTTCTTTCTTTGCAGGTACCTTCGTCTTTTTTCGCCGCTCGGCAACATACCGCCGTCCTTCATGGCGCTAGTCTTTTTCGTCATGCTGGTCTTCACTTTGGTCACGTCGACGATAGCGCTCTGCAAGACGCTTTTTCAGAGCTCTGACAACCAGATGCTCATGACATTTCCGGTGTCTCCGAGCGCGGTGTATCTTTCAAAGATATGCGTGGCGTTCATAGGCGAGGCGAGGCGCACGTTTTATTTCCTCATTCCGATATTCTTCGCGTACGCCGCAATATGCAGGCTCGTGTGGTACGCGTACTTTTGGATTTTCGCGATGCTCATCGTCTTTTCGGCGTTCGTCGTGATGGTGTCGGGATTTCTCGCGCTCCCCGTGCATTACATAGCGGTGTTTTTAAAAAAGTTCAGGTCGGTGAGGTATGCCATAATAGCTTTGCTTTTGGTGGCTCTCGTGGCCTTCGTGGTGTGGCTCATAGGCCTCATACCGGAGGACATCAACCTCATAACGGGCTGGTCGACCGTGGCGGAATACCTCAGGAAATTTTTAAGCTGGTTCTGTGACGCGTTTTATTTCTGCTACGCGTTCGTGCTGTTTCTCTGCGGAGAGGCGGTGGGCTTTTCCGAAAAATTTTTCTCCAGCATCTCCTACACGGTGCTTTTGATAATTTTGGGCTCCATAGCCGTTTTCGCGCTTTTAAACTTCATCGTGTCCAGATACGCCTATGCGAAGATAGCGGGCAGGGAGTTTGAACACAACAAAAAAATCGTCAGGAAAGAAAGAAGAAACAAAAGAAGGGGGAAACTTTCCTCGTTTGTCCGTTATGACGGCAAAAGAACGCTCATGGACGGGAATCTTCTTGCGTCGCTCATAGCCGTCATCATTATCGCGCCCGTGAGCATACTTCTTCTCAACGCGCTTTTCGCTGCGATAAGCAAGCGGCTTTTAGGAGAATACCTCGCGATATCCTTCAACGTACTGATAATACTTCTTTTCGCCACATCCTCCAACGTGTGGGTGTCGGCCATATACAGCAGAGACGGGGACGCGCTCGCGCTCTACAAAACGCGGCCGCAAAAGGCGTTCAGAGCGCTCTCAAACAGACTCATCATAAGCCTCATATCGTCCGTTCTTGTGGTTCTCCCCTCGACGCTCATATTTTTCGCGGAGACGAGGTTCGGTATAATAGACGCGCTCGCGATAGTTCTGACGGAGTTTTCCGTGACGCTTGGGCACCTCCTTTGGAGCGCCGAGATGGATTATCTCAACCCCAAGCCGCAGATATACCAGACCTCGGGAAACGCCGGGATAAACCCGAACGAGGTAAAATCTATTGCTCTGTCGCTCTTTTTAAGTCTCGTCACCATGGGCGTCTTCATCTTCTTTCTCATGGAAGGCACCCTGTACGCCTATCTCAAAATCCTCGCCTGTGCGCTTGTCTTCGTCATATACCGGATAGTCGTTTTCAAATTCAAATCGAGGCGGCTTTATGAGGAGGTCGGGGCATGAAAAAGACGTCGGTGTTTCTCATAATAGTCGTGTTCATAATGTCCGTCATCGTAATAACGTTTTTCGGAAAATCGATAGCCTTCGGACAGTTTCAGGTGTACATGACGAGCATAACCATAACAAATGACCGCGGCAACAACAACACGATATCCGTTGAGTTTAGCGATTACACCCAAAACGGCGAATATACGAGCGTGTGGCTTCACTACGTGGTGACGCCCGACGACGCGACGTACAAAGAGAAAGTTGAATACTATCTCACCGGCAACACGTATGAAGACGAAGAGGGGAACACAAAATACATCGCGGACGTCAACTCGGACGGGGAGGTTTATTTTCTCGAACCCGGGGCGGTCCGCGCGTACGTCGTCACGACCGATGGCTCGGCTCTTTCCGACGACGTGCTCATAATATGCAGAAAAAAGAATAACGAGGCGTAACGCAGACATCACATGACGCGGCTTTATGGCCGCGCGGAGGTAAACAAATGGGAAAAAGAAGGACAGTTTTTAAGGTGCTGCTCGCGATGGCCATGGCGCTGATTTTGTTTTGCGGCGTGTGGCTTTCGGCGTGTGAACTTTTCACATCGTCTAGTTCGGACAGTTCCGACTCGGGTTCGAGCTCTGATTCGGGATCTGGCTCCGATTCGAGTTCCGGCTCCGGCTCGGGCGGTGATTCGGCCGTTGAAGAGAAGGCGTCCGTCACGAGTGTCGTGCTCTCCGGGTTCAATCTGACCTACAGGCCCGATGACGAGATTAACTTTGACGGCATGAAGATAACCGTTTACTACGATAACGACGAACCCAAGGTCCTAAGCAACGTTGAATTCAATGAGACCGGTAAAACCTCGAACACCAATGTCGAAGCTGTCATCACGACATCCGGTCTCTATGGTGAGGTCGGGAAAGTTGAAACGGTGGGCGGAGAAATCCCGGAAGGCACATATGCCATGAGCTGTGTTCTCACGGAAAACGGAAAAACGTATAATCTCGGGACCGTGGAGATAACGAAGGAGATAAAAAAGACGCTCAGCGCGGTCTTTTTCGAGGATCCCGAGTTTTTGAACACATATAAAACTAACGTCGCAAGAACCGGCGATATGGATGACGACAATTACTTCGTGGAAGAAGTGGCTCTGGATGATTACTGCGTGGGGAGTGACAATCCTTTCATTTTCGCGCCGCGGCTTACCGTAGAAAACAACAACACGGGCGAAACTTATGAAATGTCGGGGTACGACGCGGACGTCACCGTGACACTCATAGAGGAAAACACGGAGCAAATCCTCAATCTTGAAGAAAATGACTATGTTACATACAACAATTTCGGATTTGATTTCACGGAAGAGGCCGTGGGGAGAAAATTCAAGATAGAGATTGCTCCCGCGGATTTTGAGGAGGACATCTTCGGAAGGGAAATATCCCCAATAAGCATGACCGTGAATGTCGAGAGCGGGTACAACGTCTATGACGCTTTGGATCTCGGAAGAATGAACCTCGTCGACAGCTCGGCAGATTATTCGGGCTGCACCGACACAACTTCAAGGCGGGCATTTTGGGACGACTACAACCATACGTACAAAACGCTGAAAACCTACGAGTTATGGCAAGAATTTTTGGAAGAAAAGGGCGAGGACCCCTCTACACTTAAGGCAACAAGGGGCATTTTCCTCCACACCAACATAGACATCACGTCGGATGACATACCGAGCGAATTTTTCGTTTCGAAAAGCGAAGCGATAAGTGTCGGGAGCTATTACAAGAACATGGAAGGGAGCATTAGGGACACCGTTTTCCCGTACACCCGCTATATGACAAATGATTTCACTTTGAACGGAAATCTTTTCAAAATTGACTGCTCAACAATAAAATACTGCCTCACGCTTTATAACAACGCTTACGCGTCAAACGGTGAATACGGATATCTCACGTACTACGCGGACGGCCAGACCGTTCCCACGACAAACTCTTGTCTTTTCTGTTTCTCCGGCCTTTCCGACACGGGGGAAACTTCCAAGGTAAGCGGCTCTACGCGTGCCACGGCGTATTTCAAAAACGTCGACCTTCGCGGAAATGTTTCAAACCCCAATTACGGCGCGGACGCGAAAGCGTACGGGATAGCGTCGGGAAGTTTGCAGGCCATAAAATCCGTGACGAACAAGCTTGTGGTAGATAACTGCAACATAAGAGAATTTTCCGTGGGGCTTCATTCAGAGTTTTCCAAAGACGACTATGTGTGCGTGAAAGCGAACGGCACCAAACTTCTCGACATATATAACAGCGGACTTTATTCGTGGGTTTCCGCTAAAAATGAGCTCAACGACTGCGTCGTGAGGAGGGTAGGCGGTCCCGCCGTCATGGCGGCCAGCAAGACCACGGGAGAAAACAACCCTTACGGGTACTATTTTGATTCCGGATGCGACGTGAACGCGGGCTCGAAAATTGAGAACTATGTCGCGGGCGACGAGGGATGGTTTGTCGACATGGACATAACCTGGATTCGCTCGATAATAGAGGCCCTTGACGAGTCGTTCAAGGCGGCCGGGAAAACCCTCTTTTCAGACAATCTCAACGAGAACGGCTCCACCACCTTAAATCTCGAATTTGTGGGAGTCGACAACGGCATGGGCATGAGCTCGGCGGACAAATCGGAAAACCTAAATCTCAATTTTTCATTGGGTGACACGAAATTTGTCTTGAATGAGAGCGAGGCGATAGACACGAGAGTATATACCGGGCCCAATGGAGAGGGAAACTACTGGGAAACACTCGAGTACGGAAGTCAGGCGGAGTACGAAGCGGCCCTTATGAACACGTACGAGGGTGCGAACATTAGTTCATTGAATATGGGTGCAAAACTTGTTTACAAGACGAACACAGGAAAAATTTTCGCGCCGAATCTCGCGGACGTCCTTGGGGGGGTAATAGATAGTTTTGTGAGTGGTGCTGGAAGTCTCGTCGGCCTTTTTGTTGGTAGTTACGGCGATGATCCGCTGTACGATCTCGAGTCACTTGTCTTTGGCGAAAGCGGGTCATATACGTCGGTGGGACTTGAGGAGGACGACGCTGAGGTTTTCATGTACCTATACCTTAACATGGGAAGTGCTCCGATGATGTACGTTATAGGCGCGTCGCTTTATGACTATGCCACCCCGGACGGCACTCCCGCCTCGCTTTTGAATTGAAAATAGGAAAAATTAAATATGAAAACCAAGAAAATAACGAAAATAGTGGGTGTGGCACTTGGCGCGGTTCTCGCGGTGTCCGCCGTGGGGGCGTTCGCGGCCTGCGACGCGGATGAAACTGAGGATAATGTCGCCGCGGAGCTTTCCGGGAGCGAGATAATAGTTTCCACCAGCGGCGATTCCGTGAATGTCAACGTCAATGTCGACATGCAGGGCGCTTTTGACCTTTTCCACAACCACGTCTATTCGGCGACGGCGATGTCGGGAGCTGAGCCCACATGCACAAAAGACGGGTACGGGTACTACACTTGCGAGTGTGGCGCGCAGTATAGTGATGTCATCCCCGCCCTAGGACACGACCTCTATGTCACGGAAGACGGGTATTACCGGTGCTCTAACTGCGGCACGATATTTTCTGTCATGAACGATGACGGGCATGAGTATTCGTCCGACGCGATTTACGTGCCCGCGGAAGGCGAAGAGGATGCGAAATGGGTCACCTTCTGCGTTGATGAGGACTGCAAATACATAAAAGAGCTTGAAAGTGATGAGCTTTCCGGTTACACGAGAGTTGTCACCGCGGCGGAGGCGTTCGGAGAGAAAGAGACAGAAAAAAACACATCTTACGGTCAGAGCGCATCCGACAGCTACCGGATAGTGGAAAGCGGCAAATACGTCGTCAAAAAGGATGTGTCCGCCTCTTTGAAGATCCCTAAGGGCGCGGAAGTTGAAATAGACCTTGGCGGAAAGAGCATATCCCCGGAAGGCGCGGAGCACACGATTTTCATACTTCCCGCGGCAAGTCTCACGCTTTCTGATTCGAGCTCGTCCGGGGCGGGCGCGGTGTACGCGGGAGAGACCGGAGCCGCCATATATAATAAGGAAGGATGTGTGGAAATAGCTTCGGGAACGATAGCGAGAGTGGGGGACGACGTGGACCTTGACGCGGAAACCCAAGAGAGCGATGAGGGCGATGACGAAACTGAGGAAGGCGAGCGAGTCTTTGCCGTCATAGAAAATAAAGGAGAAATGAAAATAGACTCGGGGGCGGTGGTTTCCGCGACCTACAAGGGAAAAGGTACCTTCACGTGGACCGAAAACGTTCCCTGGGAAGACGGGAACTATACCGACGAAAACGGGAATTACAACACCCAGGAGTTCACGGGGGAATACGAGGAGACGTACCTTCTTTCTGACAGGCCGCTCATTGTGAATGGGTATATAGAGGACAGGACGCACGACGAGTACATGGAGCGGGATGTCGGCGCGAGCCTTAAAATAGAGGGAGGAACTTTTACCGGCGGAACCTTTATAGAAAATGAGGTGCTGGGAAGCTTAGAAATTTCGGGGAATGGAAAGTTCACGTGCTCAGAAGGTTGCGTGAAATCCTATGGCGACCTAAAAATTTCGGGTGGCAAGTTCGCGACGACGGCGGAGGGCTCGAAGGATGGCTCATCGGGCGGGCCCGTGGTTGCGGATGCGCCAAGGCTTATTGAAATATGCGAGAACGCGGAGACTTATGAAATTGCGGAAGGGCGTGGGGTTTACCCAGAGGTTCTCGTGGAAGGCGGAACGTTTAGCTCCGTGGTATGGGGTTACTCCTTTGCCGTGACGAGCGAGGGGGGCGTATCTACCTGCGCCAAAATTGAGATTGCCGGCGGGGTATTCAACGGGAACTTTTATCTTGGAAAAATAAGTGATAGTTATGCGTTTGACGAGTTTTTGATATATGCGGGGGAGTTCGCGAGCTGGCCGGGAGAGTGTGATGACGTGGCGTACACATATGAATTTTTGGCGGAAGGCTGCGCCGTTGAAAAGGACTCGGACGGCATATACACCGTACAAAAAGAGGCCGAAGACCATGTCCATAGCTATGAAGTGACCAAGTGGACCTGGTCGGAAAACGGCTCATCGTGCGAGGCGACACTCGAATGCAACACAAGGTTTTGCGCGGAGAAGTTGGAGGGGCCTTTAAAGGCTACGGTAAGCAATCAAACTGAAAAAATCGAAGCTACCTGCGCGCACGGCAAGATTACAATCTATACCGCGACGCTCTCATACGGCGGAAAAACGTTCACGAGCACATACGAGGTTGAGGATGAAAATTCGAAATTACCTCATACTTACACGGAGAACTCAATCACCATGTCGTGGTCGTATTCTGCTTTGTTTAGTACAGTCCTTACGCGAAAAGCCGGAGGAACTTTCGTATGCACGGAATGCGGGGACGTGGTTGAATATGAGACGGAAAGCAAAATTGAAACAACGGGTGCAGATGGCTATTATTGGGATACGTTCGTCGCGGGCGATGGAAACACCTACTGGTGGAAATCGGAGGATGGGACGACCTTAACTGACTGGGGCGTTGTCGTAAATGGTGGTTACGTTTCCCACACGGATTACTTCTCTGATAGTTCAGGAAATGACGAACCGTAAATAAAAAAATCTATCCGCGCGCCATTCGGCGCGCGGATTTACGCATAAAAAGGCGGTTAAAAAAAATATTATGGAAAATGTTTTCCCCAAAAACTCACCAAACTTCCACGGGGCGAAACTTGACAGGGGGAGCCGGCCTCTTTATAATTGAGACGAGAAGAAAAGAAAAACTTCTGAATCTTTAAATACATAAGTTGAGGTGAAAAAATGTCACTCATAGGAAAGGAAATTGGCGATTTCTGTGTGCAGGCGTACGCCGACAAGGAATTTAAGGAGATCGCGAAAAAGGATGTCGTGGGCAAGTGGGCCGTGTTCTTCTTCTATCCCGCGGACTTCACGTTCGTGTGCCCCACGGAGCTTGAGGACCTTCAAAGCAAATACGCGGACTTCAAAAAGGCCGGATGCGAGATTTACGCGGTTTCCGCCGATTCGCACTACGTTCACAAGGCATGGGCTGACCATTCGGAGAGAATCGCGAAGCTCACGTACCCCATGCTCGCCGATCCGACGCACGTCCTTTGCAAGGATTTTGACGTGTACATCGAGGCTGACGGCATGGCTGAGCGCGGGACGTTCGTCGTAAATCCCGAGGGAAAGATTGTCGCGTATGAGGTCAACGCCGGCAACGTCGGAAGGAATGCCGATGAGCTTTTCAGAAAACTCCAGGCCCTGCAGTTTGTGGCCGAACACGGTGACGAGGTCTGCCCCGCGAAGTGGAAGCCCGGCGAGAAGACTTTGAAGCCCGGTCTTGACCTTGTGGGATTGCTTTGAGATTAAAAGGTTAAATTCAGCCGCGGCGAAATGCTGCGGCCTTTGTTTGGGAGAAAAAAAATGGACGACACAGAAAATTTGTATGACGTCATAATAATCGGGGGAGGTCCCGCCGGGCTTTCGGCGGCGATATATCTCGCGAGAGCCAAATACAAGGTTCTCGTCATGGAAAAGGATACCTTCGGCGGGCAGATAACCATAACCTCGGAGATTGTCAACTACCCCGGGGTTTATAAGACGTCCGGGAAGGAGCTCACTGAAAAGATGCGTTTTCAGGGCGAGGCGTTCGGCGCGCAGTATCTTAAAGCTAAGGCGGAGAAGATAACTCTCAAAGGCGACATAAAGACCGTGACCACGGAAAGCGGTGAGATGTACAGCGCGCTCGGCATCGTTCTGGCTCTCGGCGCAAGTCCCAGAAAACTCGGCTTTGAAGGCGAAGAGGAATACAAGGGAAGAGGCGTCGCGTACTGCGCGACCTGCGACGGTGAGTTCTTCACGGGACGCGAGGTGCTCGTCATAGGCGGCGGCTTCGCCGCGGCGGAAGAGGCGATGTTCCTCACAAAATACGCAAAAAAAGTCACCATACTCGTCCGCGGTGAGAAATTCTCCTGCGCGAGGAGCGTCGTCGACAAACTGGAAACTTTCCCCGCGATAGAAGTAAGGTACAACACAGAGGTTTTGAGGGCGGAAGGCGGCGCCACCGTGGAGAAAGCTCTCCTTAAAAACAACAAGACCGGCGAAGAATACACGTTCACCGCCGAAGGCGGAGAAAACTTCGGGATATTCGTGTTTGTGGGATACGCTCCCGCGACAGAGCTTGTCAAAGGCCAGCTCGAACTTGACAAATACGGCTACATTGTCACCGATGTGGACAGAAAAACAAATGTTGACGGTGTCTACGCCGCGGGCGACGTGTGCATCAAAAACCTTCGCCAGGTGGTTACGGCCGTGTCCGACGGCGCCACGGCGGCCACATCCCTCGAAAAACATGTCTCCGCGATGCATGAAAAGCTCGATCTTCCCGCTTTCGTTGTCGAGGGGAAAGGCGGGGACATCCCTGAGGAAAAGGAAACTCACGAGGCGTCACATGCGGAAAGCTCTTCCGAGTCGGATTCCTTCATTTCCGATGAGATAAGAGCCGGCGTCGCGAGCGTCGTGGAAAGATTCACCCGTCCCGTTGAAGTAGTCGCCGTTCTTTCTAATGACGACGCGAGAGATGAAATCTCGGGGTTTGTCGGCGAGCTTTCCGGCATACACCCCAAACTTACCGTCAAAACGGAGGAGGGAGAAGGGCTTTCGCACATCGATATACGAACTGGCGGACAAAGCCGTGGGGTGCGTTTTTACAGTGTTCCCGGCGGACACGAGTTTAATTCGTTCGTCATAGCCATGTACAACGTGGCCGGTCCCGGACAGCCCATAGACGGCGCTCTCAAAACGCGCATAGAGAGAATAAAAGGGACACACACTTTGGAGGTCATGGTCACACTGTCATGCACGAACTGTCCCGACGTCGTCATGGGGACGCAGAGAATCGCCTCTTTGAATGGAAACGTCACGGCAAAGATGTACGACCTTTCCAAATTCCCGGATATTAAGGAAAAATACAACATAATGGCTGTGCCTTGCCTCATCGTGGACGGGACGCATCTCCACTTCGGAAAGCAGACACTGGAAGGTATTGTAGAAATCGTCGAAAAATACGACTGAAAAGAAAAAAAGTGAAGGCACGAGGCATCCCCCGTGCTTTTTTTTTGTGTGGCCGCTATGGATGGGCCTTTACATTTCCCCGTGAAGTTATGTGGTGCCATCTAAAAGGGGTGTGTTCACATGGGAAATTGTTTGAATCCCGGAAATTTAAAATTTTGCCTCGGCCGCGAGCGGCCCCCATGTCGACAAAAGCGGGCTCATAAGTTACCTGAGCGCGTGCGTCGCGGGCGTGGAAGGTAGATATATGTGTGGGATTTGGCTCGGGAGGTTCGGAAAATCCCATGCCGCGACTCTCGCGGCATATTGCCGCGGTGGATGTGATCTCGCGGGATTTTCGACGGGCTCGCGATAGAAATGTACGCGTCGTACGAAAACCACTTTGTAGCCGCGGCGTCATCCACATTGACACGGGAGGGTCATCGATTCTTTCTGCCCGGC